>DASWCA010000500.1:0-5924 GCA_036390355.1 Acidobacteriaceae bacterium | reverse complement strand
GAGTTCGCTCTGACACCGGAGTTCGCTCTGGCACCGGAGTTCGCTCTGACACCGAGTTCGCTCTGACACTGGAGTTCGCTCTGACACCGAGTTCGCTCTGGCACCGGAGAAGGAAGAGCGGGCTGAGGTCAGCCGGCGCGGCGCTCGTCGGAGAGCACTTCGTCGAGGGCAGAATCGAGGGCGCGGCCGAGGTGGCCGGCACGGCTGGTGTACTCGCTCTCGATGCCCTCGTACTTACGCTTGAGCTGATAGTAGTCGTCGACGATGTTGAGGGCGGCGAGCACGGCGACCCGGAGGGAGTCGACGGTGCTGGTGTGCTGGGCTACGGCGCGCATTTTGGCATCGACAACGTCGGCAAGGCGCTGGATGTAAGCCGGATCAGAACCTCGCAGATTGTAAGTCTCATCGTAGATCTCTACGCGGATGCTGTTGTTGGATTCCGCCACTTGTCCCTCGCTTTGCCCCGGTGCTGGAGGCCACACTAAGAGTTCATATTCAACGAACAACAGATTGCGCCTGAAGTGCGTGTAGCGCAATGCAAATTCAACAACTGAGTGCTGGTGGAAGGGGTAACCGCGCTGCAGACTTGGGCGACGCGGGGGGTCCTTCGCTGCGCTCAGGATGACACCCTGAAGAACAACAGAGAAAACACGAGACGACGAGATGGCGAACCCGGCTATTGCTCGAGAATCGCGTCTACGTCTCCGAGAAGCTTTTCGACGCGGGTACGAACTTCAGAGCGCTCCTGTTGCAGGGACTGGAGTTCTTTGCGGACTCGTTCGGTCTCGGCAGCCTGGGCGTCAAGCATTTCGCGCATGGTTACGATTTCCTGCTCGGCAGCAGCCTTTTGGGCGCGTGCAGTCTTGAGCAGTTCGATGGTGCGATAGATTTTTTCCTCTAGCTGGTGAAAATCGCTGTTGGAGCCTTCAAATGCGAACTGGCCTTCAGCCAATGAAGCCATGAATACCCTCGAAAACGTTAAGGACCTGGGAATCTTGAATCTTTGGGCAGTATAACGCAGAAAACTGAGCTGGAAGCCGCGTGAGATGTGGAGAACTTGCATTCCAGGCTTTGATCTCCTCGATTTAAGAGAGGCAGAGCACCGAAAATCGCATCATAAAAGGGGGAAGAGCTGGATCTCCGGTTACCGGCATGGCGCTTGCGGCGTGGGTTCACTGGGGCCGCGAAAATTAGCAATCGCGGAAGATTGCGCAAGAAGTTTTGTGCAACCCCTGCTGTCCCGGAAGTTCTAATATGGATAGGGTAGTCACAGCCCTGAAGGCAAAACCATGAAACCGAGATTCGCGCTGCTGCTCACGTTGACTCTTTCGCTGGCCTGCTTTGGCGTGGCGGAAGATAAGACAAACAAGACAGCCAAGACAGACAACCCGGAAAAAAGCGAGCTGGATTTTCCGCACGACGGCAAGACCAACGACGTAGGCGCAATCGGCAACCGCAACGTGGGATGCACAAAGGGATTGGGCAACTGGTATTCGCTGGAAAGCCAGGTCTCGATGGGCAAGAGCTTTGCCATGCAGGTGGAGCAGAGCGCGAAGCTGGTCACCGATCCGGTGGTGAACGAATACATCAACCGGATGGCGCAGAACATTGTGCGCAACTCGGATGCAAAGGTTCCGTTCACGGTCAAGGTGCTGGATGACGATTCGGTGAACGCTTTTGCGCTGCCGGGCGGCTACTTCTATGTGCAGAGCGGACTGATTCTGGCGGCGGACAACGAGGCAGAACTGGCGGGAGTGATGGCCCACGAGATCGCACACGTGGCGGCCTGCCATGCGGCACGTCAACAGACACGCGGCAACCTGGCGCAGATTGCTTCGATTCCGCTGATCTTCATGGGCGGCGGGCTGGGATATGGACTCTATGAGGCTTCCGGAATCGCCGTGCCGCTGACGTTCATGAAGTTCCAGCGCAATTTCGAGGCACAGGCGGATTACCTTGGGGTGCAGTATCTGTATGCCGCCGGATATGACCCGCAGGCGTTTCCGCAGTTCTTCGAAAAGATTCAGGCGCTGGACAAGAAGAAGCCGGGAGTCGTAGCCAAGGCGTTTGAGACACATCCTCCGACACCGGCGCGCATGGAACACACACAGCATGAGATTGCGACGATTCTGCCGTCGAAGGCGCAATACGTCGAAGACACCTCGGAGTTCCAGGAAGTGAAGGCCCGGTTAGCGGCTCTGGAAAATCGCCGCAAAGTGGATCAGGGTAAGGACAAGGGTCCGAGTTTGAGGAGAGCTTCGTCAGGTCAAAATGATCCGAATAAGAGCCCGGACGACCAGACGAAGAGCGCGGATGACCGGCCTACGTTGAAGCGGAGAGATTAGAAGGGCAAGGTTTCAAGGTTTCGCAAGGTTTCAAAGTTTCGCAAGGTTTCAAGGCAAGAGCAAAGAACAAGACACCACACCCCTCAGCGATGAGGGGTGTTTTCGTTGCGCTATTTTCCGGCTAGCTGGGCGAAAGGCGGAGGGGGACTGCGGGTGGCGCGAGGTCCTTCGCTGCGCTCAGGATGACACCTTAAAACAAACCACAACAAAAGCAAAAACTGAAGCGGTCACAGGCCCAGCTTAGCGGTCACAGGCTTAGCGGTCAGGCCGGCTTAGCGGTCACAGGCTTAGCGGTCACAGGCCGGCTTCGATACGGGAGCGGGGGTCCAGGTAGTCGCGCATGGCGTCGCCAACGAAGTTGAAGGCGAGGACCGCGAGCATGACGGCTCCGGCAGGAAAGAGGATGACGTGGGGGGAGTCGAAGAGGTGCGAACGTCCGTCGTTGAGCATGGCTCCCCAGCTTGGTACGGGAGGAGGGACGCCGAGTCCGAGGAAGCTCATGGTGCCTTCGGCGAGAATCGCTCCGGCCATGCCGATGGCAGCCTGCACGATGACGGGCTGCATGATGTTGGGGAGGATGTGGCGGACGAGGATGCGCCAGTCGGTGGCTCCGAGAGCGCGGGCAGCTTCTACGAATTCTCGCTCGCGGGCGGCGAGGACCTGGGCGCGAACGAGGCGCGCGTAGCCAACCCATCCGCCGATGATGAGGGCGAGGATCAGGTTCCAGAGGCCGGGTCCAAGGAAGGCCACGAAGGCGATGGCGAGGAGGATTCCGGGGAATGACAGAAAGGCGTTCATCACGATGACGTTGATGAAGCGATCGAGGCGTCCGCCGTAGTATCCGGCGAGGGAGCCGACGATGGTGCCGAGCAGGAGCGACCCGGCAACGACCGAGGTGCCGACAATCATGGAGATGCGAGCGCCGTAGAGGATGCGCGAGAGGATGTCACGGCCTAGTTCGTCGGTGCCGAAGAGGTGGTGCGCGGAAGGCGACTGGAGTCGAGAGGCGAGGTCGATGGAGGCGGGGTCACGCGGGGCGGCGATAGGTCCGAAGGCGGCGGAGAGGAGGAAGAGCACGATGAGGAAGACTCCGAGGAGCGCAAGGGGGTTGTGGGAGAGGATGCGCGCGATGTTGGAGCCGGGGGTGGACAAGTTCTCATGATAAGGGCGGAGCAAAAACAAAGACAAGAGCAACGACAGGAGCAACTGCAAATGCAACCCCGAGGTCCTTCGCTTCGTTCAGGATGACACCTAAATCAAAAAGCAAGGGCGAGAGCAACGGCAGGAACAAAAGCGCGAGAGCAACGCTATTGGCGGATGCGGGGGTTGAGGGCGGAGTAGACGAGGTCGGTGAAGAAGTTTACGGCTACGTAGGTGAGGCCGATGCAGAGCAGGCATCCCTGAACGAGCGAGTAGTCGCGATTGCTGATGGCGGAGATGGTGAGGCGTCCGATGCCGGGCCAGGAGAAGATGGTTTCGGTGACGATGGCCCCGGCGAGGAGAGCGCCGAACTGCAAGCCGATCACGGTGACGACGGGGATCAAGGCGTTGCGCAGGGCGTGCCGATAGACGACGTCGCACTCGGGCAGGCCCTTGGCGCGGGCGGTGCGGATGTAGTCCTGACCTAGCTCCTCCAACATGCTGGTGCGTACCATGCGGGTGAGGATCGCCGCGAGCGACGCTCCCATGGTGATGGCGGGGAGGACGAGGCTACGCCAGTTTGCGGAACCCGAGACGGGGAGCCAGTCGTAGTGAATGGCGAAGATGAGGACGAGGATGGGTCCGAGAGCGAAGTTTGGGAAAGACAGGCCGAGGAGACTGATGAAGCTAAGGGCGCGATCGTCCCAGCGGTTGCGGCGGGTGGCTGAGCGGACTCCAGCGGGAATGGAGAGCAGGATGGCGACGAAGAGGGCGGAAAGCGTGAGTGACAAGGTGGCGGGATAGGCCTGGGCTACGAGATCCTTCACTGGCTTGTTTAGGCGCAGGGAGCGGCCGAGATCGCCGTGGAGGACGCCTCGCCAATAGTGGACGTACTGGGTGGGGAGCGGGACGTCGAGTCCGTAGGCGTGCCGCGCGGCCTGAATGTCGGCTCCGGCAGCGCCTTCGCCGAGCATGGATTGAATGGGGTCTCCTGGGACCAGGTGGATGAGCAGAAAGACCACGGAGACGACGAGCCACACGACAGGCAACATGTAGGAGAGGCGGATGAACAGGTAGCGAATCAAGCTTCGCGCCTCCCGCTGGAGTTCGAGGCGTCGGGATCAGAAGCTTGGGTATCAGAAGCTTGGTTGCCGGGAGCTTGGGTGTCGGAGGCTTCCGAGCCGGTCGCGAGGGTGGGGACGAGATCGACCTTGACGACTCCGACGCGGCGGCCTTCCATTTCGACGACGGTGAAACGGCGCTGCTGGTAGAGGAAAGAGTCTCCGGCCTTGGGGATGCGCTGAAGTTGGGCGACGACGAATCCGGCGAGAGTCTCGAAGCCTTCGTCGCGGGGCAGGTGCAGGTTGTATTGCGATTCGAGGTCGCGGATGTTGAGGGCGGCATCGAGCACGAGCGAGGCGGGATTGCCGAGATTGGCGCGGGGGACCACATCGAATTCGTCTTCGATTTCGCCGACCAGTTGCTCGAGGACATCCTCGACGGTGACGACGCCGGCGGTGGAACCGTACTCATCGACAACGACGGCGAGATGGCGGCGGCGGTGCTTGAATTCGGAGAGAAGGTCGGGGAGCGCCTTGGTTTCGGGAACTACGAGGACGTCTCGCATGATGTGGCGGACGGCCAGCGTGGGCAGGGCTGGCGCAGGCGAAGACGACGATTGTCCACGCTTGAGGCGGAACTGCATCCAGCGCATGAGGTCCTTGGAATAGAGCACGCCGATGATGGCTTCGGGGCCGCGCGCGGGATCGTATACGGGAATGCGGGAGTGCTGCTCCTCGACAATCTTGACGATGGCCTCTTCGAGAGGCATGTCTCCGGAAACGGAAAAAATGTCAGGGCGCGGGACCATGATTTCGCGGACGGAAATCTGTTCGAGGTCGAGGGCGCGGTGGAGAAGGTCCTGCTGCAGGGCGGAGATGAGTCCGTAGCGATGGGAGGCCGTGACGGAGAGTTTGAGTTCCTCGGGAGTGTGCACGCCGCCTTCGCGAATCTGCTTCCATCCGAAGGATCGCAGGACAAAGCGCGAGGAGGCAGCCATGGTGCGGGTGACGGGGCTAAAGATGGTGATGAAGACATCGAGCGGCCCGGCAACGGCGAGGGCGACGTGCTCGGCTTTCTGCAGGGCGATGGATTTGGGGACGACCTCGCCGAGGATTACGTGCAGATAAGTGATGGTGGTGAAGGCGAAGATCGACGCCAGGGCGTGAGCAAAGAAGACGGAGTGAGGCAGGCGGGCGAGCGGGACTTCGAGGACGCGGGCCAGAGACTCTTCGCCAATCCAGCCGAGAGCGAGGCTGGCCATGGTGACGCCGATCTGGATGCCGTTGAGGACTTCGTCGAGCTTGTTGTGGAGCTTGCGGATGGTGCGCGCGCCGATGCGTCCCTGATCGATGAGCTGCTGGAGACGAGTGTCACGGA
>DASWCA010000499.1:0-6554 GCA_036390355.1 Acidobacteriaceae bacterium | reverse complement strand
GAAGTCCTCAAGGCGAAGGCATGCTCCGGCGCCAAGCTCATTAAAATGAGCGGCAGTGCCACAAGCGCGACCTGAATGCTGAATTTCATTTTTGAGTCCTTCCAACGTACACCCATGTGACGCGGCTGGCAATAGGTTGGATTCGAAAAAAGTTGAGCCAGAGGGAAAGTTCCTGAGTAGTAACCATCGGCGCGAAACTGGCGTAATCAGCCTGACAGCAACTCGGGAATCATTCGTGGGACTCGCGCCCGCTTGGGTACAAAGGAACCGCAGCCCGCGTCAAGGTTGCGCCGCGGCGGCGGAAGGATATATCGTAGAACTCAAGATGACAGCAAACTTCAGCCGCTTCGTGTTTACGTACCGCTATTGGCGCACAATAGCGGGCTCGGCGGACTAGCTTCATCTGAACGATCTGTAGCAACGATCCGGAATCTTCAGTTGATCCGAAATCCATGCGAGCCGCGACCGAACCTGTCGCGGCTTTTGCTTTGGAATGGCTGTTTTCAGGAGGCAAAATGAGCACCACGGCGGCGATGGTAAGTCCGGCAGGACCGGTAAGCGCGAAGGCGGGGCGGTTTGGAGTCTATGGCGGGCGGTATGTGCCGGAGACGCTGATGGCGGCGCTTGAGGAGTTGGAACAGGCCTACGCGGTGGCCGACTCCGATCCAGCGTTTCATGCGGAGCTGGACGGGCTGCTCCATCACTATTGCGGCCGGCCGACCCCGCTGTATTTTGCGAAGCGCATGTCCGAGCAGCTTGGGGGCGCGAGGATCTATCTGAAACGCGAGGACTTGCTCCATACCGGCGCGCACAAGATCAACAACGCGCTGGGCCAGGGATTGCTCGCCCGACGGATGGGGAAGCAGCGGATTATCGCCGAGACCGGAGCCGGCCAGCATGGCGTCGCCACCGCGACGGTGTGTGCGCTTTTTGGCATGGATTGCGTAATCTACATGGGCGAGGAAGACATGCGGCGGCAGGAGCTGAACGTCTTCCGCATGCGCCTCCTGGGAGCCGAGGTGCGCGGTGTCGGCGCTGGATCGGCGACGCTGAAGGACGCCATCAACGAGGCGATGCGCGACTGGGTGACCAACGTCCGGACGACGTATTACATCCTCGGATCGGCCCTGGGAGCGCATCCGTACCCGACGATGGTGCGGAATTTTCAGCGTGTGATCGGCCGCGAGGCTCGCGTACAGATTCTAGAGCAGGAGGGAAAGCTGCCGGCCGCAATCGTGGCTTGCGTCGGCGGCGGATCGAACGCCATCGGCGCGTTCTACGAATTTCTGGGGGACAAGGATGTGCGGCTGGTTGGAGTGGAGGCGGGCGGGCGCGGCACGGCGTTGGGAGAACATGCCGCGCGCTTCCAGAAGACAGGCGGCGGATTGCCCGGCGTGCTGCAGGGAACATACAGCTACGTGCTGCAGAACGACGCGGGCCAGGTGGCGACGACGCACTCGGTCAGCGCTGGGCTTGACTATGCCAGCGTCGGACCGGAGCACGCGATGCTGCACGATTCGGGTCGCGCGGAGTACACCTCGGCGAGTGATGCGGAGGCGCTGGCGGCGACTTCGGCCCTTGCGCGGACAGAGGGGATTCTGCCGGCGCTTGAGAGCGCCCACGCTGTCGCCGAGGCCATGAAGATGGCTCCGAAGATGGCGAAGACGGACGTGCTGATGGTGAACCTGTCCGGCCGCGGCGATAAGGACATGGGCATTCTAGCGCGGGAGATGGGCCTCCAGGGGGCGAAGAGCTAGCGATGCCGATCAAGTTCAGTAAGAAGCCGGGAATTGTCGCGTATCTGACGGCGGGCGATCCGGACCTGGAGACGACGCTCGCGATCGCGCTGGCCGCGATCGATAACGGCGCCGACGTGATCGAACTGGGCGTGCCGTTCAGCGATCCGCTAGCGGACGGTCCTGTGATCCAGAGGGCCAGTGAGCGGGCCGTCGCGCGCGGAGTCAGGCTGGCCGATGTGCTGGAAATTGCCCGCAAGCTGCGGGCGGCGCGGCCGACATGCGGGATTGTTATCTTCTCCTATCTGAATCCCGTAGTGCGGATGGGCATGAAGCAGTTCTGTGCGGCAGCCAAAGCAGCGGGCGCAGACGGCGTCCTGCTGACCGACATGATTGTGGAAGAGGCGGCCGAGTATCTCTCGGAGATGAAGGCGAACGGGCTCTCGCCGGTTTTCCTCGCCGCACCGACCAGTCCTGGTGCACGGCTGAAGGCCATCGCTGAAGCGTCGCAGGGATTCGTGTATGCGATCTCGCGCGTGGGGATCACGGGCACGCGGCAGAAAGTTGCTGGCGATGCCTCCGAACTGGTGGTGAGGCTGCGCAAGTTTACGGAGCCGCTGGGAATTCCCATCGCAGTGGGGTTTGGAATTTCAAACGCGCAGCATGTCGCAGCAGTCGGCGGGTTCGCCGACGCGGCGGTCATCGGCAGCGCATTGGTGGCGCTGATCGAGAAGACGGTTCCGGCAGACGCGCCGGCGGCGGTCGGCAAGTTTATCGCGGAGTTGCGCGCATGACGCGGGCAGCGAGTCCAACGCGCAGACTGCGCCGGGTTCGCGGCTGTGACGTGCGACCGCGCGGAGCCGGTTATCATGGTTCGGGCACACATAGATTTCAGCGCCACTGCGGACGGCGCGATGGGCAGGATGAGGCGATTTCCATGGATATTTCCGACTGGCGAAAGAAGATCGATGAGCTGGACGAACAGATTGTGCACCTCATCAGCAAGCGCGCAGAGGCGGCAAAGGCCATCGGCGAACTGAAGAAGGTATCGAGCCTGCCGGTGTACGAGCCGGGCCGTGAGCAGGCTGTCTTCGACCATATTCGCGCGATGAATCCGGGGCCTCTCTCCGGCACGGAGATGCAGGACGTATACGAGCGCATCATCGACGTGATGCGGACGCTGCAGAAGCGCGATGCGTAGGTAATCTCGCGTTGATCAAGGATGAACCAAATGAAGGAAATGACACAGCCCTGGTCTAGAATCGCCGAACACTATGCGCGCCTAGTAAGTAAAGGCGCTGCCTGGGCTGCTTCAATGCTCAATCTCGTTCGCCAAATCGAGCAGTCCAGGTATGCTACGGGCCTGTTCGGTTGGACCTCAATGGATGGCCTTTATATTGTCCAGACACCCGTTGAATACCCCTACTACGGCCCCCGGCTTCAAATTGCCCTGAAGCCCCGCGGGTTGGTCGAGTTTCGCTATATCGACAGCTATTTCGAAGAGAGGCAATGGAGTCGTACGGTTAATGCGGATGAAGCGTTCGCCAGACTTGAAGGATTTTTAGACGCTTTGCATTGGTTCGTGAAGTACGAACCAGCCGCGAAAACAGAAAGAGAAGAGACGCGATGATTGTTGCAATGCAGGACGAGGCTACCGAGCAGCATATTCAGAACGTGATCGAGCGCATGGTGGAGCTCGGATTCAACGTGCACCGGACCACCGGTACTCAGCAGACGATTCTCGCCGGCGTCGGCACGCCCGCACACTTCGATGTGGTCGAGTTCAAGGTGCTTCCGGGCGTACATGATGCCTACCGGATCTCGTCGCCATACAAGCTGGCGGGCCGCAGTTTTCGCCCCGAAGGGACGACGATTACGTTTCCAAACGGCGTCGTCGTAGGTGGCGAAGAGGTGGTCGTGATGGCCGGGCCGTGCTCGGTGGAGTCGCGAGAACAGATCCTGCTGAGCGCGCAGCAGTCGGCCGCCGCGGGAGCGAAGTTCCTGCGCGGCGGCGCCTACAAGCCGCGGAGTTCGCCGTATAGTTTCCAGGGAATGGGACTCGATGGGCTGAAATTTCTGCGCGAGGTGGCGGACGAAACCGGCCTGCTGGTCATCACCGAGGTGATGGAGATCTCGCAGATCGAGTCGATGATTCCGTTCATCGACTGCTTCCAGGTTGGCGCGCGCAACATGCAGAACTTCAACCTGCTGCGCGAACTGGGCCACACGCGCACGCCGGTGCTGATGAAACGTGGAATGTCGGCGACGATTGAAGAGGTGCTCCTTTCTGCCGAGTACATTCTGTCCGGCGGCAACTACGACCTGATGCTGTGCGAACGCGGCATCCGGACGTACGAGACTTATACTCGCAACACCATGGATATCTCGGCGATTCCGGTTCTGCAGAAGCTGACCCACCTACCCGTGATGGCTGACCCATCGCACGGCGTTGGCATTCGCGACCTGGTTCCACCGATGGCTTTGGCGGCGGTTGCGGCGGGCGCAGATGGATTACTGATGGAGATGCATCCGAACCCGGACAAGGCAATGAGCGACGGCGCGCAGAGTCTGTATCCGGAGCAATTACAAAAGCTGGTAGCGCAGTTGAGGCTGCTCGCACCGGTCGTCGGGCGAACGGTCGCGTAGATGCGAAGAGTCCTCATCGTCGGGACGGGCCTGATCGGTGCATCGGTCGGACTTGCCCTGCGCGCGGCTGGCTTTGATGGCGAGATCGTCGGGACTGGACCGCGACGAGAGACGCTCATGACCGCTCATGATCTTGGGGCGATCAGTTCGTGCCAATGGATCGAAGGGGCCGATGCAGCGGCGGAGGACAGCGACGTGATCGTGCTGTGCGGGCCTGTGCTGTCGATCCTCGACTGGATGCAGCGGCTTGCACCTCATCTTGGCGAGCATCAACTTGTTACCGACGTCGGTAGCACCAAGCTGCAGATCGCGGAGCTGGCTGTGAAGCTCGGTTATAACCAGCCAGGCAAAGCGCGCTTTCTGCCCGGGCATCCGATGGCGGGCAAGGAGTCGGGCGGTGCGGCGCTGGCCGAGGCTGCGCTCTTCCAGAATGCGATGTGGCTGTTCACGCCTGTGGCCGGCGTGAAGCCTTCCGCGCTGGAGGCGGAATGGCGCGCGTGGGTGGCCAAGTTCGGAGCGCGCACGATGGACCTCGATCCGGCGCGGCACGACGAAATCTGCGCGTGGGTCAGTCATCTGCCGCAGATGCTTTCGACAACGCTCGCCGCGCTGCTCGAAGAGACGTTCGGAGCCGATCCGAAGAGCCGCGAAGAGATTGCTGCCATCGGCGGGCGCGCTCTGCGCGAGATGACGCGCCTGGGAGCGAGCCCCTACAGCATGTGGCGCGACATTGCGCTCTCGAACACCGAGTCGATTGCGCTGACCTTGCATGCGCTGGAGCAGCGGCTGGCGCATGTGCGCGAGAACCTGCGCACGCCGGAGTTGAAGGAAGAGTTCAGGCTGGCCAACGAGTTTCGCAAACGGCGCGAGTAACTTCGCGATCTAGCGGTCGATCATTTTCAGGTTTGCGGCGGCATAGCGATCGCCGGCGATCTCATCCTGCGGGACTGCGGCTTCGAGTTCCGCAACCTCTTCCGAAGTGAGTTTGATCACGGCCGCTGCGGCGTTTTCCTCAAGATACTTGCGGCGTTTCGTTCCCGGGATCGGCACTAGATCCTTGCCCTTGGCGAGCACCCAGGCGAGGGCGAGCTGGCCGGGCTTGACGCCTTTACCGGCGGCGATCTTGCGGACACGCTCCACTAGAACCTGGTTGCGCTCGATATTTTCGCTCGTGAAGCGAGGGTATCGCGCGCCTCGGGCGTCGCTGCTGTCGAACTGACTGGGGCTGGAGATGGTGCCGGTGAGAAAGCCGCGGCCGAGCGGCGAGTAGGGCACGAATCCGATGCCAAGCTCGCGGCATGCGGGAAGTATCTGGTCCTCGATGTGCCGCTCCCAGAGCGAGAACTCGGTCTGCAGCGCGGTGATCGGATGGACTGCGTGAGCGCGGCGAAGCGTTGTGGGCGAAGCCTCGGACAGGCCGATGTACTTCACCTTTCCGGCTTTCACCAGATCGCCCATCGCACCGACGGTGTCTTCGATCGGAGTTTCTGGGTCGACTCGATGCTGGTAGTAGAGGTCTATATGATCGAGGCCGAGGCGCTTCAGCGAAGCATCACAGGCCGCGCGGACGTATTCGGGTTTTCCGCTAAGTGCCCAGAAGGATGGATCGTCCTTCTTGCGGAGGTAGGCGAACTTGGTGGCGAGGAAGACTTCGTCGCGGCGGCCCTTGATGGTCCGGCCGATCAATTCTTCATTGTCGCCGATGCCGTAAGCGTCGGCGGAGTCGAGGAGGTTGATGCCGAGATCGAGTGCGCGCAGCAGGGTCGCGGCGGACTCCTCATCGTTGCGCTCACCGTAGAATTCGCTCATGCCCATGCAGCCGAGACCCATACGGGAGACGATGGCGCCTTGTGAACCAAGTTTGACTTTTTCCATGCTCATATCTTTCTAGGATAACTCTGACGCAACTGAGAATTTGCAGACGCGATACGATCAAAGTCGAACATGTCGACAACCTCCAAACTGAGCATCGATCTGACCGATGTGCTGTCCGCGCGCGAGCGGCTGCGCGAGACTATCTACTATTCGCCCTGTCCGCACTCGCAGATGCTGTCCGCGCTGACCGGCCAGCAGGTCTACCTGAAGCTCGAAAACCTGCAGATGACCGGCAGCTTCAAAGAGCGTGGCGCGCTGAACCGCATTGCCAAACTTACATCGGAGCAGGCGAGCCGC
>DASWCA010000498.1:0-6857 GCA_036390355.1 Acidobacteriaceae bacterium | reverse complement strand
CACTGGATTGGTCGTATGCGCCGTATGCGGTCCACCCGTGTGCGGGTCGATCATCATCTCGGCGTTGCCATGGTCGGCCGTCACAAGCAGCGAACCTCCGCGCTGCTTCACCGCCTGGTAGATTCGCCCAAGCTCGCGGTCGACCGTCTCCACCGCCTTCACCGTCGGCTCGATCTTGCCCGAGTGCCCGACCATGTCCGCGTTGGCAAAGTTGACGATGATGACGTCGAACGCCGTATCCGCGACCGCCTTCACCACCGCATCAGCGATCCCGGCCGCCGACATCTCCGGCGCCAGATCGTACGTCGCGACTTTCTGCGAGGGCACCAGTGAGCGGTCTTCGCCGCCAAACGGCTTCTCGATGCCGCCGTTGAAGAAGTACGTCACATGCGCGTACTTCTCCGTCTCGGCGACGCGCAGATTGCGAAGGTTCGCCTGTGCCATCAGGTGAGCCAGCAGGTTGTCCATCGACTCTGCCGGAATCACAATCGGCAGCTTGAAGTTCTTGTCGTACTGCGTCATGCAGACGTAGTGAATATTCGACGGCACCAGGCTGCGCGGAATCTCCAGATCGAGTTCGGCAGCCTTGGGCAGATCCAGCCCGCCGTTTAGCGTCAGCCCGGAATTCCGCGCCAGCACCCTCGTAATCTGCCGCGCGCGATCGGCCCGGTAGTTGAAATTGATGACGACATCGTTGTCGCGAATCGGTCCCACCGCTTTACCGGCTGCATCGATGACTGTGAAAGGAGGAATGAACTCGTCGGTGATCCCGCTGTTGTACAGCTCTTTCACGCGCTCGGCGGCATCTTCGTATGTGCCGCCCTCGGGATGGCCTGTCACCAGGGCGTCGAACGCCTGCCGCTCTTTTTCCCAGCGCAAATCGCGGTCCATCGCGTAATAACGTCCGCTGACGCTGGCGAGTTCGCCAATGCCAATCCCGCGGAATTGCTGCTGCAACTCGGCCAGATAGCCGATCCCGCTGTTCGGCATCGTGTCGCGCCCGTCCATGAACGCATGCACGAAGACACGTGCAATCTTCTGCTGCGCGGCAAAACGAAGCAGCGCATACAGATGCCGCTGATGCGAATGCACGCCGCCATCCGACAGCAGCCCGATGAAGTGCATCGCGCTGGACTTCTCGTTGGCTGCCGCGGCTGCTGCCAGCAGGGTCGGATCACTGAAAAAGCTCCCATCCGCAATAGCAGTATCGATCCGCGTCATGTCCATGCGCACGATGCGCCCGGCCCCAAGGTTCAGGTGGCCGACCTCGGAGTTGCCCATCTGCCCATCCGGAAGCCCCACAAAGTGGTCGCTGGCCCGCAACAGGGTGTTCGGAAAGTCGCGCAACAGTCCGTCATACACCGGTTTGCGCGCCAGAGCGATCGCATTGCCGTTGGTTTGTGCCCGATAACCCCAGCCGTCAAGAATTGTGAGAACGATAGGCTTTGCCATGTGAGATTCAGAATAGCAAGATCGAAGCCCGCTCCGTGTGAGGGCGGTCACTAATGACTCGGCGTTGCCTCCGGCTTGCGGGCCTCATTCGCCTTAAGCTTCCATTCGTCCGCGAGTTTCAGGTCCGCACCGATCGCTGTCTTATCTCCGCAGGCCAGGTCCGCGTGCCGCCGATACATCAGTTGCAGATACTGCATGGCGTCGGAATTATCGGGCTTGAGTTCGATTGCACGCTTAAGGTTTACGATCCCATCATTCACTAACGCGGTATTTGCCGCACGCAACTCCTGGCAAGCGTGCGGCAACAAACTTGCATTACCCTTGCCATCGTCAGTGACGCCATCTTCAGTCAACAACCTGATTGCGTTTCTATTAGCTTTGTCCCAGTCGATGTAGCCAATGACATAGATGGCTTCGGCATCGTTCGGATTGATCGCGACCGCTCGCTTCTCCATAAGCAGGGCGTCATCGTATCTCTGAATATCGCGATCGATGGAAGCCGCCTGCTTGATCGCACTCAGATTGTCGGGATGGATCTTCAGCACAGCATCGAACTCCGCCAGCGCCGACAACGCCATCTGCTTGTTCTCCGGAGTAAGCAGATAAGGAACAACCTGGAAGGCATACGCTGTGCCAAGGTAGAGATGGGCCTCTTCATTCCCTGGGTCGAGCCGCGTAGCGACGCTGAAAGCGGCAGCCGCGTCCGCATATTGCCCGTTCTTGAAGGCCGCCATCCCGCCGTTGATCGCCGCCTGCGCTTGGAGAGTGGTCTCGTCTCCGTCCAGTTGCTGCGCGCGCGCACCTGGCGCAACGACCACGGACAGCGCAGCAAGAAGCGTTCCAGCAAACGCGAGACCCAACCACGATTTCATGCCGGAAGCATAGCAGAGGCGAGCTATGCGTAGCTGGAGACACTGTTCGCGTTCTTTGCGCCACGCTCCCGGCTGATCGTCTCCACGTAACCACTTTCCTTCAGCGCTTCGAGCGGCTCGACGGGCAGCTTCCGAGCCTGTCGCCACTCCTTCACGATCGGCCGCACGTCGGTCCAGAACGCACCTCGGAAGGTCTCCTCCGCAGCCACCAGATCGCAGGATTGCTGCAAGGCCCCAAGCTTCTCCTGGTCGATGAGCGCCGCCTTGGCGAATAGCTCCTGCGCCATCACTACGGTCTGTACCATCGCCTCGACCTTGCCCTTCAGGTTGTGGCTCTGGTCGATCATGTAAGCGATTCCGCCCGTTGCCTTCGCGTCCGGACAGCTCAGAATTTCGCTGAAGATACGAAACACCTGGTAGGGATCGATCGAGCCAAGAGTCAGATCGTCGTCCGCATACTTGCGATCGTTGAAATGGAAGCCGCCCAGCGCATCGCAGTGCAGCAGCCAGGTGACTATCTGCTCGATGTTCGTGCCCTGGAGGTGATGACCTGTATCGACCAGCACCTTGGCCTTCGGGCCTGCGCGCCGTGACAGCTCCAGCGCCATACCCCAGTCCGCGATGTCGGTGTGATAGAAGGCCGGCTCGAAAGGCTTGTACTCCACGAGCATGCGCTGGTCGTCGCTGAGCGCCGCGTGCGTGGTGGCGAGAATCTCTTCCATCCATGCAATTCGTTTGCGCATGGATTGCGTGCCGGGATAGTTCGACCCATCGGCAATCCACAGTGAGATATCCTTCGACCCCAACTCGCGCCCGATCTCGACTGAATCCAGCAGATGCGCCAGCGCGTTGCCGCGAATCTCCGCGCTTGGGTTGCAGATCGATCCGAACTTGTACTCCTGTGCCTGGAAGAGGTTGGGGTTGATGGAACCCGACTTCACGCCGAACTTGTTCTCCAGCCGCTTGATCTCGGGAACGTCGCCCTTACCGTTCGGCAGGTCCCAGAGCACATGCAATGCCACGGTCGGGCTCGCGCCGGTCAGCTTGTTGACCTGCGCCGCATCGGCGAACTTTTCCTCAACCGTCGTCGCTGCGCCAGCCTGAGAGAATTTGCCGAATCGCGTGCCCGTATTGGCGAAGCCCCACGAGGGAACCTCAATTCGGAACCCATCCAGCGCCGCCCAAATCCGCTCCGTCGCTCGAGCTCCGGACCCTGCTCCATTCGAACCCATGGGAAATCACCTCAAAAACATCAATTACGGAAATATACTCTCTATTGAAATAGATTCCCATGCCGCAAGCCCGCTAAATTGCACCGTTACGGAATAAATCCGGTTCCCAGACAAAATTCCGAGCTACGGAACGAGAATTACATCCAAAAACCGCGGTCCGTGAACTCCCTTGATCCGCGTCATCTCGATATCCGCTGTAGCGGATGGCCCGGACACAAAAGTGGTTGCCAGGGCGGCGGTGGCTGCCAGCCGGGCGATGGCCTCAGGGACCGTTTCAACGACATCGGCGGCGCGCACCACGCACAGGTGGTAGTCCGGAATCAGCGTCGGCGCCCGCCTTCCCTGCCCTGGAACGTTTTGCAGGACGATGGTTCCAGTCTCCGCAATCGCAACCGTCGACGCAGTCAGCACGCCGTCGAAGCCGTCCAACTCCGCCGGCGTCATCCCCTCATCGACCACAAATTCAAAGCCGGCGGGCAGCGATTCGCCCAGCGCCTCCGCGAGCCCGGCCGGAGCGACCAGACGCCGCTTGCCGCGTTCGGCGAGAATCCGGGCAATCTCTCCGCCAATTTCGCCGGCCTTTGCGCGCACCACGCTGGCGTCGTAGTCGCGCAGCCGATCCTCCAGCATCTCCAGGATGGCCTCCCGCCCGAGCGATGCGGTCCGCTTGTAATCCCGGGGAAGCGCGTCCCATTCGCTGCGGATCTCCGCGGCATCCGCCATGGGGGAGCCACCAATGGCCGCGCGGATCCGCCGCAGCACTTCCTCCCGCAAAGATGCTGAAACTGTCTCAGTGCCCATTGCTCGACCCTTTCCCCGTATCCCCGGCTCGCCTGTGGGGCGCGTCTTTCTCGCGCTGCTCGAACCACTCCCGGAACGTCTGCTTCGGCATCACGTGCAGATCGCGCACTTGCGTCCATCCTCCAAGCATTCCGGGCAGCCACTCGATCCAGCCCTCGCCCTGCCCATCCTTGCGGGATAACGGCAGCTCGCCGAGCCGCCCCAGCTTCTGGGAGGCTCGAAAGACCGCCTCGCTGCGGAAGACCATCGCCACCGCCTTCAGCGCCATTACTTCGGGATTCACGAGAATGTTCAATCCCGACGACTGCTGCTTCACCACTTTGTTGCGCAGATGAATCAATACCTCCGGAATATTGATCTTGACCGGGCAGACCTCGTAACAGGCGCCGCACAGGCTCGAAGCATAAGGCAGGCTCTGCGCATGGTGCATCTCCATCAACTGCGGAGTCAGGATCGCTCCGATCGGCCCCGCATACACGCTGCCATACGCATGGCCGCCGGTCTGCTGGTACACCGGGCAGGCGTTCTGACAGGCTCCGCAACGGATGCAATGCAGCGTCTGCCGCGATTCTTCGTCCGCCAGAATCTCGGTGCGTGCATTGTCCATCAGCACAACGTGAAAGGCGCGGGGCCCATCGCCTCCGGGCGAAGTCTTATCGACGCCAGTCCAGATGGAGTTATACGGATTCATCCGTTCGCCGGTAGCGCTGCGCGGCAACAACTGGAGCATGACTTCGAGGTCCTGGAATCGCGGCACCACTTTGTCGATTCCAGCGACGGCGATCAGCGTCTCCGGCAGAGTCAGGCACATCCGGCCATTGCCCTCGCTTTCGACGATGCAAACTCCACCGGTTTCGGCGACCAGGAAATTCGCGCCGCTTACCGCCGTCTTGACCCGCAGAAACTTCTCGCGCAGGAATTTGCGCGCCGCATCCGCCAGGTCCTGCGGAGTGCCGCCCAACTCCGGCAGATTCATCTCGCGCCGGAAAATCTCGCGTATCTGCGCGCGATTTTTATGCAGCGCCGGAACTACGATGTGCGACGGCTGGTCGTGCCCAAGCTGAATGATGAGCTCCGCAAGATCAGTCTCATACGCATGAACACCCGCCGCTTCGAGAGCCTTGTTGAGTTGGATCTCCTCGGTGGTCATCGACTTGATCTTGATGACTTCACCCGTGTGCGCGCCTTCAGGAAGGTTGCCGCTCTTTGCAGCCTGCCGCGCCTGTTCAGCAATTGCCTCGCTCGCGAGCCGCACGACGATCCGCCGCGCGTCTTCAGCATCTTTCGCCCAGTGAACGACTCCGCCCGCAGCCGTGCAGTTTCGCTCAAACTGTTCCAGGTAGAAGTCCAGGTGCCGCATCGTATGCTGGCGAATCTGCTTGCCAGATTCCCGCAGTTCCTGCCAGTCCGGCATCTCGGCCACAACTTTGGCGCGCTTGGTCTGGATTACCTTGGTTGCGTGGCGGACGTTCTTGCGCAATTGCGAATCGCCCATCAGCGCTTTTGCCGCCACTTGAAACTTCGGCGCAGTCGTCGGATCTAAAGCCGCTCCGCTCATAGCGCGCCACCTTCTTCACTGGCAAGAATCTCCGCGAGATGAACCGGCTTCACGCCCGTTCTCTGCCGGTGCAGCGCGCCGCCGATGTGCATCAGGCAAGAGTTATCGCATCCCGTCACTGCCTCAGCTCGCGTGTTCAGGACTCCGCGGATCTTTTCCGCCAGCATCGCGCTCGAAACCTCGGCGTTCTTGATGGCGAATGTTCCGCCAAATCCGCAGCACTGTTCGAGATTCTCGATCTCAACCAGGTCGATCCCGCGGACCGCGCGCAGCAGACGCATCGGTCCGTCGCCAATATGCTGGCTGCGCAGCCCATGACAGCTTGCGTGATACGTCACGCGATGCGGATAGTACGCTCCGACATCCTCCAGCCCAAGCTTCTGCGTGAGAAACTCCGAGAACTCCCAGACCTTCGGCAGCAGCGCGGCGACTTCGGCCTTGAGCTTCTCGTCCTTCAACCGCTCCGCCATAATCGGATAGTGGTCGCGCATCATTGCGATGCAGCTGGTGGAAGGACTGACGACCGCTTCCGAGTCCTTGAACTGCTCGACAAAACGCCCCAGCAGCGGAAGCGCTTCCTCCTGATAGCCCGTGTTCCAATGCATCTGCCCGCAGCACGTCTGCCCTACCGGAAAATCGACTGTATGTCCCAGCCGCTCCAGGACCCGCACCACTGCTTTGCCTGTTTCAGGAAATAACGTGTCGTTATAACAAGTGATAAACAGCGAAACTCGCAACCTGCTCCCCGTTTCTCTGATCCGGCATCGAAATCCAGCCGCGCTTTTTTCGCGGTCTCAATGCGTTCAATGGCGTCCAACCGCCTGGCCGGCGGTGTCCTTTTCCCTCGCATCCACCTTAGTCCAATAGACAATTGATTTCCACAATAGAAACCACTCAGGTACGATTGGTACGCGTTTCAGTCTTCATCTTTTCTAGCGAGGC
>DASWCA010000497.1:0-10091 GCA_036390355.1 Acidobacteriaceae bacterium | reverse complement strand
CGAGTCGGCCGGGCCAGGAGGTTTGGGCGATGCCGGCTTCGATGGCGGGGAGGAGGTTCGAGGTTCGAGGTTCGGGGTTCGAGGGGTTCGTGGTGAGAACTTCGATTGCGGCGGCGATGGCCAGGGCGATGTTGCGGCGCTGGTGCTCGCCGGGGAGGGGGGAGCGGACGTGGAGGGGCTTGCCGTCGAGGTGAAGGTCGTAGTGGTTCGGGGTGAGGGGAGTTGGAGGTTGGAGGTTGGAGGTTGTTGGTTGCTCGGAAAGCGAGGTGGCAGAAAGGTACGGGAGGCGTGAGGCAGGGCTTAGTCTCTCGGGGTCCTTCGACTGCGCGCTGCGCGCTCCGCTCAGGATGACAGGGTTTTGAGGTAGGGAGCGGCCGGGGAGGTAGTCGGCGGCGTTGATGCCGCGGACGTTGAGGGCGACGGCGATTTCGCCGATGGCCTGGTTGGCTTCGGGGTGTTGGGGCAGGGTGATCAGGGTGCCGTTGGGGCGGAGGATGCCGGCTTTTTCGCGGGCGATCTCGGCGATGGTGTTGCCGAGGTAGTCCTGGTGGTCGAGCGCGATGTCGGTGATGACGGAGAGGAGCGGGTCGACGATGTTGGTGGCGTCGAGACGGCCTCCCATGCCCACTTCGAGGACGGCGATGTCGATTTTGCGCTCGGCGAAGTAGAGGAAGGCGAGGGCGGTGAGCGACTCGAAGAAGCTGGGGTGGTGCGGGAGATCGCCGGTGGAGACCAGGCGCTGGGCGGTCTCGTCGACGTGGAAGTAGAGGCGGGCGAAGGTGTCTTCGGGAATTTCTTCCAGGTTCGAGGTTCGAGGTTCGAGGTTCGAGGTGAGCGCGGGCTCGGAGACGCGGATGCGTTCGGTTACTCGGGAGAGGTGTGGGGAAGTGTAGATGCCTGTGCGGAGGCCGGCGGCGGTGAGGATGCTGGCGAGGGTGGCGGCGGTGCTTCCCTTGCCGTTGGTTCCGGCGATGAGGATGGAGCGGAACTGGCGCTGCGGGTCGCCGAGCGCGGCGGCGAGGATGCGCATGTGGTCGAGATCGAACTTGCGGCGCGGTGCTGTTGGGGACAGCTCCTGTGTGAGGGCGTGCAGGTGATCGACCGCCGCGACGTAGGACATAGGCTCTATTCTAGAGCCAGGTTCGAGGTTCGAGGTTCAAGGGTCAAGGGTCAAGGGTCAGCGGAGGAATGGGATGTAGGCGGGGACCTTGGCGCGGTAGGCGGCGAACGCAGGTCCGAAGCGATCGCTGAGCAGGTGCTCCTCCGCGCGAATGCGGATTTCGCTGCCGATGAGGAAGAAGATCACGCCGGCGAGGAACATCGGCCACCAGGACAGCGCAGTTCCTGCCGCGAGCAGCATGCCCAGCATCGACAGGTAGATGGGGTGGCGGACCAGGCTGTAGGGGCCGGTCTGGACCAGGTCATGATCTTCGCTGAGAGCGGCCTCGTAACGCCACTGCTTGCCGAGGTGGCGAGTGGCCGCCCACGCGAGGGCGGCCGCGAGAGGCGCGAGAATCATCGAGGCGATCAGGGAGGCGGCGGACTTGTGAAAGCCCACAGGCCGAACCCCGACGTATGTAAGGAAGAAACCGATTCCCTGCACGGCGATGCCCCACTTCGAACCGGGCGCGCGAACGACTTTCTTCTGTCCGGCCGCGGTTTTGCGGGCCTGGACGAAGGCCAGTATCCACACCATCCAGCAGAGGACGAGTTCTACGACGGCGATGGTCTGGAGCATGGGTCGATTGTATGGCTGCGGCTGGTACGGGCGCGTACTTAGCTGAGCCGATATCCCCCGGAAGAGGCATCGGCTGGCGGGTGTTGGGACCGTATGATTGGGCCAGTCTGGTGTCCCAGAAGCTCACAACATGACCAGGGTCAACAGCGAGGGCGAACTACGGAGATTCTGTGCTCCGCACAGAATGACGACGTGAAAAAGGGCACTATGACGACGTAAAAAGGGCGCCGCGCCCTATGAGGGAGTTTGATGAGCGGTTTGGTGGAGGATGTGGCTCGGCCGCAAGGCGCGTCGACGGCCTCGGCGATGAGTTCCGCGGCGGCGGTGCGGGTGCTGGGCTCGGCCCCGGTTGGGTGGCAGCGATGCATCCCGGCGATTTTGATCTGCCTGACGCTGGTGCGTCACCGGGTGCTGATGCTGTTCTCGGCGCTGCCTCTGAACGACTTCATGACGTATTGGGCGGCGGGCCGGCTGTTCCTGTCTGGGTCGAATCCTTATTCCTCGACGTCGATGTTTGCGATCGAGCGATCGCTTAGCTGGTCCTACGCGCAGCCGTTGATCATGCTGAATCCGCCGTGGACTCTGCCGTTGATCGCGTTGCTTGGCGTGTTGCCGTTTGAGACAGCGCACGTTGCCTGGGTGGGTGTTTCGCTGGTGCTGGAGGCGATCTCCTCGGTCGCGCTGTGGAGATACTTTGGCGGCGAGAAGAGGACGCAGTGGATGGGGCTGGTGCTGTTCGCAACGTTCCTGCCCATGGGATCGGCGGAGCATATGGGCCAGATCACGCCGATGATGCTGGCCGGGCTGACGGCGTTTCTGTTTGCTCTGCGCCGACGGCATTATCTGCTGGCAGGAGTTTGCCTGCTGACGCTGGGGCTGAAGCCGCACCTGCTGTATCTGGTCGTCCTTGCGATCGTGCTGTGGACGGGCCAGAATATCCGGGAGAAGAAGTGGCGGCTGGCAGTGGGCGCCGTGGTTGCGTATGCGGGCGCCACGTTGGGTGCGATGTTGTTCAACCGCAATGTTCTGGGCTACTTCCACGGTACTCTCCACGCCGCGATGGATACCTCCTGCGGAGTGGGCGGGGTGCTGCGCGCGACGTTTGGAATGGAGCATATGTGGCTGCAGTTTCTGCCGACCGCGGTGGGGACTGCGTGGTTCGCGCGCTACTGGATGAGACACCGGCACGAATGGACGTGGGAGGAACATCTCCCGCTGGTTCTGCTGGTGTCGCTGTGCACGGCGCCGTATTTCTGGGCGCATGATTTTGTGCTGGCGATGCCGGCGCTGGCTGCGCTCGCAGTGAGGATGTCGCGCACGCGCACGGATTGGCTGGTGCCGTCGGCGCTGTATCTGGTGGTGCAGATTGTGATCTTCACGGAGGCTGAGTTGCTCTCGAAGGCGTGGATGGCGACGGCGAGCCTGCTGTGGCTGGTTCTTTATTGTGCGGGGATGTTGTACGTGCGGCATGAAGAATCCGCGGTGGGCGCGGGCAGGTGTAATGCGGTCTGAAGAGGATGCGGAAATGCCGGTTTCGAGACAAAGACCCCGGGGCTAAAGCCCCGTGATTTATGTGCCGCTTCACCGCGGGCTGAAGCCCGCTGCTACTCCGAAGGGAAAATACGGGGAGACGATTATCAAGTTTGCTCAGGGATATCGGATCGGCCGCCGAGGCATGAATTCTTTGCTATTGGGGCCTTTATATATCGGGCCTTCAGCCCTAAGCACCCTCTCCCCCGCACCAACCTGGGCCTTCGGCCCAGGCTGGTATATGGCGCGCTTTCAGCGCTTTTCTAAAGCTCGTAACACCAACAGGTCAGGGGCGTCCCACGAAGGTTCGCGGGGTGTCCCAAAGTGGGATTGGTGAGACGGGTACTCTCAGCCGATAGTGGATAGGTGCCCGGCGGTGAAGGCGGGCGAGTCCCACACACCTTATTGATGTCCTCACCATTCCGACTCGGCTTCCCCAAAGTTGCCGAGGTCACAACAAGGAGAAGTCGCTATGCAGATCGCGGTGATCTATGCGTTTGTTGTAGTCGCGGGTGCCCCTCTCATCGGCATCTGGCGAGGACATGTGTGGGCGAAAGCCAATGGCATGGTACTGACCCCGGCGGCCACGCCGGACGGGCAGAGCCAGACCGCATAGATCTCATTTTTGAATGTGAAGAGGAGCGGGAAGGCCGCCGAATCTGGCGCGCCCGCTCCTCTTCACCTCCTTTAAGGTTCGAGGTTCACGGTTCGAGGTTCGAGGTGAATCGCCGACGGTGGGGCGGCGGTTGGCGCGGTATTTTTGTAAGGCGTGTGCATGGAAGGGCGCCCGGTTTTGCTTGACATGGGGCGGAAAACGGTCGAACATTTAGATATAAGTCCGGCCCGCAGGCTGTAACCTGCGAACCGGGGTGAGTATTTCCGGGTTATGGATGGAACTCGTGCCACGCTTTGGCACAAAGCTTCACCACAACCCACACGGCCTTAGCCCAGGCGCTAACCTGAGCGGGCCAACGGTTGGACGACGATTTTGGCATCGTTCGTTCTCCTAAGTTGAAGCGAGGCCCCGGTGTTTATGCATCGGGGCTTCGCCGTTTTAATCGACAGAATTCCGCCGCTCTTTCTACTATGGGTTGTGGGGAGCGGCTGGCGATGTGCTCGCGGGCACTCCTGGGATGCGACGAACAGCACCAACCTGGGCCTTCGGCCCAGGCTGGTATATGGCGCGCTTTCAGCGCTTTTCTAAAAGAATGACGATGCGTGGGTCGAGGGCTGAGGCGGTATTCTGTAGAGCGTGAGCATAGAGCAGATTCGAGTCCAGCTTCCTGATGGGTCGGTGCGCGAGGTTGCGCGCGGGACTACTCCGTTTGATATTGCGAATGGTATTTCGCCGCGGCTGGCTGCTGCGGTGGTGGTGGCGCGGGTGCGGCCTTTAGTGGCTGGACCCACTCATCGCGATGATGCTGCGATGAATGGGGCACAGGCACAGGCAGAAACGTTGGCGGCTGGACCCACTCATCGCGATGATGCTGCGATGAATGGGGCACAGAGTGGTGGAGACACGACGTCGGAAGATGCGATGTATGGCGGCGGGAGTGCGGGCGGCGAGCGGCTGGTCGATTTGTCGGCGCCGCTGAACGAGGATGTCGAGCTTTGGCTGCTGAAGGAGCAGGATGAGGCGGCGCTGAAGGTGCTGCGCCACTCCGCTGCGCACGTGATGGCGACGGCGATCCTAGAGCTGTTTCCGGAGACGAAGCTGGGGCATGGGCCGGCGACGGAGAATGGATTTTTCTACGATGTCTATCGCGCGACGCCGTTCACAGAGGCGGACCTGGCGGCGATTGAGGCGCGCATGGCCGAGGTGGTGGCGCGCGATGAGAAGTTTGTACGCGTCGAGGAGCCGCGTGAAGCCGGGCTGCGCGAGTATGCCGCAGAGGGCGAGTTCATGAAGGTCCACTTCATCGAGAAGTTCACGAAGCCAGGCGAAGAGATTTCGCTGTATCGCAATGGGAGCTTTACGGACTTCTGCCGCGGGCCGCATATTCCTTCGACCGGCCGGGTGAAGGCGTACAAGATTACTTCGATTGCGGGCGCGTATTGGCTGGGCGATGAAAAGAACCAGCAGTTGCAGCGGATTTACGGGACTGCGTTTTTCAATGCGAAGGATTTGGATGCGCACTTCAAGCGGCTGGAAGAGATCAAGGCGCGCGACCATCGCGTGCTGGGCAAGCAGCTCGACTTGTTTTCGATCCAGGAGGTGGCGGGCGCGGGGCTGATCTTCTGGCATCCCAAGGGCGGGCTGATCCGCAAGACCATGGAAGACTGGATGCGCGAAGAATGTATCCGTCGTGGTTACGATATGGTTTTCACGCCGCACATCATGCGCCGCGAGCTGTGGAAGATCAGTGGGCATGAGGGGTATTACAACGAGAATATGTATCCGCCGATGGAGCTTGACGATGCTGAATACCGGCTGAAGCCGATGAACTGTCCTGGCCATATTCTTATTTACAAGTCGAGCCCGCGCAGTTATCGCGACCTTCCGCAGCGGTACGCGGAATTAGGTAACGTTTATCGTTACGAAAGATCGGGGACGATGCATGGACTGTTGCGGGTGCGCGGATTCACGCAGGATGATGCGCATATTTTCTGCACTCCGGGGCAGATTGAAGATGAGATTGTCGCGTGCATCGACTTCGCGCAGTCGGTGCTGACGACGTTCGGGTTCTCGGAGTTCAAGGTGGAGCTGTCGACGTGGGACCCGGCCAAGCCGAAGGACTATACGGGATCGGCGGAGCACTGGAACAGCGCGATCGATTCGCTGAAGATTGCGCTGTCGCGGCGGGAGATTCCGTACCGCACGATTCCCGGCGAGGCGGCGTTCTATGGCCCGAAGATCGACATCAAGCTGGTGGATGTGCTGGGGCGGATGTGGCAACTGTCGACGGTGCAATTCGACTTCAACCTGCCGGCGCGTTTCGAACTGGAGTACAAGGGCGAGGACGGCGAACTGCACCGGCCGGTGATGGTTCACCGGGCACTCTTCGGATCTGTGGAACGATTCTTTGGCGTGCTGATCGAGCACTATGCGGGCGCGTTTCCATTGTGGCTCGCGCCGGTGCAGGCCGGGCTGGTGCCGATCTCTAGCGACAAGCATCTTGCCTATGCGGAGCAGGTAAAGGCTGCGCTTGAGGCTGCGGGGTTGCGTGTGGAACTGGACGCGCGGAATGAAAAAATGAACGCGAAGATTCGTGACTTCGGATTGCAGAAGGTTCCGTTCATTCTGATTCTGGGCGATAAGGAATCGGCGACGAATAGTGTGAGCGTGCGGACTCGGGGGAAGGGCGACCAGGGGAGCGTGGGGCTGGAGGAGTTTGTGGGAAGAGCGAAGGGGTTGCTGGCGAGTCACGCGATGGAGTTGTAGTGGCCTGGCGCGAGCAGTTCGAACAGGACGGCTTCGCCATCGCGGCCGGCCTGTTGAACGCGGCTGAGGTCGAACATGTCCTTGCTCTGATTAAAAGAGAGGCGGCCGAGTTCAACGGTCCGCGCAAGGGTGGCGCGCGCGATGTGCTGGAGCTTGTGCCGGAGTTGCACGAAATCTCTCATCACACTTCTGTCCTGCAAGTTGCTCGTCAGGTGTTGGGGGAAGAAGCGTTCGTAGTGCGCGCGACGCTGTTCGATAAAACTCCTGATGCTAACTGGAAGGTGCCCTGGCACCAGGACCTGACCATCGCGGTTGAGGATCGACGAGAAGTTGGCGGGTATGGTCCGTGGTCGCTGAAGGCCGGTGTGCATCATGTTCAACCTCCGACTGAGGTACTGCAGGGCATGGTGACGGTGCGCATTCACCTCGATGCATGCCCGCCGACAAACGGGGCGCTGAGGGTGATGCCTGGGTCTCACCGATTTGGGCGTGTGAGCCAGAACGATGTAGAGCCCTACGTCGACGACGCCATCGCGGTGATCTGCGCCGTGGGTGTCGGCGACGCACTGGTTATGCGCCCTCTGCTGTTTCATGCCTCCTCTGCGTCGCGTGAACCGGGACATCGACGCGTCCTGCACTTCGACTATGCAGCCGGGAGCCTTGCAGGCGGACTGCGGTGGCGCATGCGTCCAAAGACGGAATAAGAGGTCATGCGACGCTGTAGTTTGGCCGATCCGGTTGATTGGATCGAGAAACTTCAGATTGCAGTAACAGGTGTGCTGGCTGACACAGTCTTTGGCCGGCCTGCATCCGTAGGCTTGCATGATGTTTGTGATCAAGGACAGCATTCATGTGATCGCGCCGATTGAGCGCTGCTTTTTGCTGTCGACCAATATTGACCTCGCGGCACGGACGATCGGGATGAGGGCGGTTGCGGGAAGTGCTAGCGGCCTGGTGAAGGCGGGGGACCGCGTGGTGTGGCGCGGGTGGAAGTTCGGATTTCCGCGGCGGCACGAGAGCATCATCAGCGCTTACGATGCGCCGAGCTTCTTCCGGGACTTCATGGCGAGCGGCAGCTTTCGTTTCTTCCAGCACGACCACGAACTCACGGAGATTTGCGGGCAGGTGCTGCTGAACGATGTGATCCGGTTTGCACTGCCGTTTGGAGTTGCCGGCCGGCTGGTGGCGAAGTACATCATGGTGCCGCACATTCGCCGGCTGCTGCAGCGGCGATTGACCCTGCTCAAGCTCGTTGCTGAGTCGGATGGATGGCGTGGGTATCTGCCGGAAGAGTTGCCTGGCGGATGCATCGGCATTAGGGACCGTTGTTTTCCTGGCCTCGACAAGCCTGACAGCCGCAGGCGCGCTGCGGAAAGAGTCGGTGACGGGCCGAAAGGCATACTCCAGGGGCTGAAGCCCCACTCCTAGTGGGCGGCCGGGAGGCCCAAGGCTAAAGCCTTGGGTTACCTAGAAGCAACGGCGGTTTACCTAGAAGCAACGGCGGTTTGCCTGGAAGCAACGGCGGTTTGCCTGGAGGCAACAGCTCGTACCTGGAAGCAACGGCTCAAGGTGGATAAACGCTGCTCCGCATGACGCACTACACTAGCGCGTCGAAATGGCTTGGAGGATGCCGGCCATGATGGCGGCTGGGGTGGGCGGGCAACCGGGGATGTTGTGGGTGACGGGGATGACGGCGGCGACGGGGCCGCGGGTAGCGTAGCTGGCGCCGAAGATTCCGCCGCAGGTTCCGCAGTCTCCGATGGCGATCACCATTTTGGGATCGGGGATGGCGTCGTAGGTGCGGCGCAGCGCCTCTTCCATGTTGACCGAGACGGGGCCGGTGACCAGCAACAGGTCGGCGTGGCGCGGGCTGGCGACGAACTTGATGCCGGCGCCTTCGAGGTTGTAATAGGGATTGTTGAGCGCGTGGATTTCGAGTTCGCAGCCGTTGCACGAGCCTGCGTCGACGTGGCGGATGCAGAGGGCTCGGCCGAGGATGGCCCAGAGGGCTTGTTGCAGGGTGTCGACTGCAGGTTCGAGGTTCGAGGTTCGAGGTTCGAGGGTTGGCTCGGTGAGGATGCCGGTGCGGAGGATGCGGGATAGAGTGTTGAGCATTCGGTGACCTCAGGGGCTAAAAGCAAAGGCAAAAGCAAATACGGGGGTTCTTCGCTGCGCTCAGAATGACAAGCGTTTTGTTTCTTTGGTGCGCGACTCCTAGCCGTCCGGTCCGCTGTAGGAGAGGTTGAAGGATTTGTTGATCAGGGGAAAGTCGGGGACGATGTTGCCGAGGATCGCGTATTCGAGCAGCGGCCAGTTCTGCCATGAAGGATCGTGTGCGTGGCATCGGCGGATCGCGCCGTCGGCGCCGGTTTCGAGGGCGATCATCACCGGGCCGCGCCATCCTTCGATGAGGCCGATGCCGAGGCGGTCCGGTTCGGCGATGGGGACGGCGATCTGGACCGGCCCGGCTTCGACGGAGGTGTGGGAGAGGTCCGCGAGCAGGGCGCGGCAGAGGCGGAGCGACTCGAATATCTCGCGGAAGCGCATGAGCACGCGCGCGGCGACGTCGCCTCCTGTTTCTGTAACTATTTGTGTTGCGAATTTTGCGGATTGATCATAGGGCGGCCAGGGGTGGTCGATGCGGAGGTCGCGGGCGACGCCGGAGGCGCGGGCGGCGAGGCCGACGGCGCCGAGACGCAGAGCGAGATCGCGGCTGAGGAGGCCGGCTTCGCGGAAACGGTCCTGCAGTCCGCCGTGCTCGTCATAGATGGCGCGGAGGCCGGCGACTTCGTAGTCAAGCGTGCGGTAGAGATGGACGAGATGCGGGTAGGCGGGCTGGGGCAGGTTGGAGGCGACTCCGCCGGGGAGAATGTAATTGAAAAGGTAGCGTTCTCCGAAGGCTTCGACGTTGGCGCGAAGGAGGTCTTCTTTCAGGCGCGAGAATTGGGTAAGTCCCAGGGCGAACCCTGCATCGTTGCCCAGCGCGCCGAGGTCGCCGAGATGGTTGGCGAGGCGCTCATGCTCCAGAGCGAGGGCGCGTAGACTGGTCGCGCGCGCAGGAGCGGCGGCGCCGGTGATGGATTCGAGCGCGGCGCAGTAGGCCCACGAGAAGGCGACCGCGGAATCGCCGGAGACGCGCGCGGCTAGCTGGTGGCCGTCCTTTTGCGGCAGCGATTCGAAGAGCTTCGCAACTCCCTTGTGCGTGTAGCCGAGACGTTCTTCGAGGCGCAGAACTTTCTCGCCGACGACGGAGAAGCGGAAGTGTCCGGGCTCGATGATGCCCGCGTGGACCGGGCCGACGGCGATCTCGTGCACGCCGTCGCCTTCTACGGTGACAAACGGGTATGGAGTGGTGGCGGCACGGGCAAAATGCGGGGGTTCTTCGCTGCGCTCAGAATGACAACTCTTCAACTCGCGGCGGAGGGGGTGGGTCGTGGGCCA
>DASWCA010000496.1:0-9457 GCA_036390355.1 Acidobacteriaceae bacterium | reverse complement strand
TCGCCACGATCGACGGGCGGGTTGAAGTCCAGCAGCTTGGGGTCGACACTGAGCCGTCCTTCCGACAGCAGCAGATCGCACAGCACGATGCCGGGACACTGGAAACGGTCGGTGAGGTTGAACATCTCAGGCATCAACGTGAAGCAGTCGCCGATGTCGAGCGGCGCTGCGATGACGCGTGGGAAGTCGCCAAAGGCCGCGCCCAGCGCCTGCCACAGGTCGCCCTGCTCGGTCTTAGTCGGCACTCCGGTGGACGGGCCGGCGCGCATGCAGTTGATCGCAACAACGGGAATCTCGGCCATCGCCGAGAGGCCGAGGCCCTCGGTCATCAACGCAAAGCCGCCACCGGAGGTCGCGCACATGGAGCGCACACCGGCATGGGCCGCGCCGATCGCCATATTGATAACGCCAATCTCATCCTCTACCTGGCGCACCAGGATGCCCGCCTTGCGCCCGTGGGAGGCCATCCAATGCAGCACTCCCGTCGAGGGGCTCATGGGATACGCGCAGTAGAACTTCACACCGGCAGCCGCGCCGCCCATGGCCAGAGCGGTGTTACCGCTGAGCACGGCATAACGGTTGTCGGTCATGGGAAGCGGCCGGTCGAAGGGTTTGAAGTGGGCCGTGGCATACTCGTATCCGGCGCGCGCGATGCTGACGTTTTCGTTCACCACCGCCTCGCCCTTGCGGCCGAACTGGGCCTGGAACACGCCTTCCAGCACGTTGAAGCCAACGCCCATCATGCTGAGGGCGGCGCCGAGGGCGAGCGTGTTTTGCGCCACCTTATTCCGCGTGATGTCCGCCAGCGTGCTCACCGGAAGGGGACAGAGTTGCACGCCCGACGCGGCCGCTCCGGGCTTGATGGTGTCGGAGTTATAGATGCACGCGCCGCCATCTGTTAGAAGACGCAGGTGGCGCTCCATCGTGTCCTGATTCAGCGGAATCAGCAAATCGATCCCATCGCCAAGGTTGGTCACCTCGTCGACACCGGTGCGGATGGTGAGAAACGTGTGGCCACCGCGGATGATCGATTGGTAAGCGTTGTAGGCGTTCAGATGCAGCCCGCGGCGGCTGAAGAGCAGTGCCAATATGTCACCCGGTGTGGCAACACCCTGACCGGCCGCGCCGCCAATTCCGATGGCGAATGTCTGACTCATATGGTCCCTCTCCAAGCTCAGGCCGCCGATGTAGTTTTGACTGGTACGGGGTCCGCCTGCAATCGCTGAGCGGCGCTGGAAACACCCGGCTCGCCGCCCCAAACTTCAGTGGATTCCCAATCGCACCGTGACAACTCGTTCGGCGAAAATTACCCGGCAGAAACCTCCGTCCTCCCGGGTGGAAACCAGCATACACGAACCTATGCGAGGTCGGCACGTGGCGGCAAACTGCTGTTTTCCCGTATCTGCCTGCCCGGCCGAACCCGTGTCCATGCAACAATTCGAATCATGATCGAAAAGACAATCGAAGCACCAGATGACGCCGATATGCGCCTCGGCCGGCGACGGTTTCTCGCCGTCTGTTCCGTAGCGGGCCTCGCGAACACGTTGCTGCCCGGCGCTTTGCTGGCGCTGGCATCGCCACCGGCCAATGGACAGGCCGCCGACGGCGCGAAGGCCGTCCCCGCGAAGATCACGCCTCAGATGATCGATGCCGCGGCAGCGATCGCCGGACTTACGCTGACCGACGAGCAGAAGACCATGATGCTCAACGGCCTGAATTCGCAGCGCGAATCGGCCGCCGCTATCCGGGACCTCCACATTCCGAACAGCGTGGCCCCCGCAATTGTGTTCGATCCTGTCCCCCCGGGCATGGTGCTGGATACGGTGAAGCGGCCCATGCAAATCTCCGCCGCGAGGCATGTTGTCTACGAGCGCGCATCGAGTGGCGGCTCGCTGGAGAGTCTCGCCTTCCTCACCGTGCGCGATCTGGCGGAGCTGTTGAGGACGCGCCGAATTACCTCCACCGAGCTGACGAAGATGTACCTCGCCCGCCTGAAGCGCCTCGACTCCACGCTGCACTGCGTCATCACCCTGACCGAAGAGCGCGCCCTCAAGCAGGCCGCGGCAGCCGACGCCGAGATCGCCGCGGGCAAACATCGCGCTCCGTTGCACGGTATTCCGTGGGGAGCGAAAGACCTGCTCGCCGTCAAGGGCTATCCGACTACTTGGGGAGCGGGCGGCTTTGAGCAACAGCAGTTCGACGAGGACGCCGAGGTCGTGAAGCGACTCGACGCAGCCGGCGCCGTGCTCATCGCCAAGCTCACCATGGGAGCGCTCGCCCAGGGCGACCTTTGGGGCGGTAAGCCGGGTGTGCGGACGCGCAACCCGTGGAACACGCGGCAGGGCTCAAGCGGATCGTCGGCCGGTGCCGCAAGTGCGACCTCCGCCGGATGCGTCGGCTTCTCGATCGGTACGGAGACGCTGGGCTCGATCTCCTCGCCCTCGACACGCTGCGGCGTCACCGGCCTGCGCCCGACGTTCGGCCTGGTCCCGCGCACCGGCGCGATGGCCCTGAGCTGGACGATGGACAAGATCGGCCCCATCTGCCGCTCCGTAGAAGATTGCGCGCTGGTCCTATCGGCGATCTATGGTCCTGACGGACACGACCTCGCCGTGCAACCTGCCGCCTTCAACTGGGACGCCGGCTTTGACTGGAAGAAGCTGCGCGTCGGCTACCTGAAGGCCGCTTTCGACCCCACCTCAGACCCTCTCCCCGCGAAACCGACCGACGCGCAAAAGGCCGGATACGAACGCCGTGTCTACGATGCGAAATACCTTGCCGCCGCTCTTGCCGCTCTGCGCAAGATGAACGTCTCGCCGATCCCGCTCGATATGCCGAAATTTCCCTTCGGAGACATCACGCCAGTGCTCGAAGCCGAGGCCGCCGCCGCCTTCGACGACCTCACCCGCAACGGGCGCGACGCGCTGCTCGCAGGCCAGTTGGACTTCGACTGGCCAAACCAGTTCCGCGTCGCCCACTTCTATTCCGCCGTCGACTATATCCAGGCGATGCGCGCGCGCAGCTTGGCGATTGCGGAGATGGCGAAGCTCTTCTCCAATGTGGACATCATCGTCACCCCGTCCCAGGGAATTCAGTTGACCGCGACGAACCTCAGCGGACATCCCGCGGTCATCGTGCCGAACGGCATACGCGGCGGCGACGCGCCCAAGCCGCCGAACGATCAGGATGGTTCACTGCAAAATGTCGGCGGCCCCGGAACCCCGCTTAGCCTGACGTTCCTCGGCGCGCTGTATTCCGACGCGCGCCTGGCCGCGTTCGCACGCGCGTATCAGGAGGCAACAGGCTTTCACCGTGTACACCCGAAGCTCGCCTAGCCGCTCTACCGCCCCGGTTCGCCCATGTGGCGCACCGTCATCTGCAGGATGCGCGCGTTGCGCGGTTGCATGCAGGCGAACACAATCGCGTCCGCAACTTCGCGCGGCTCCATCATGTAGGAGTTCTTCACGCCCTCTTCGGTGCGTCCCTTGCCGACTGCGAACTCGGTCTTCACGCCGCCCGGACAGATTGTTCCCACCTTGATGCCGTACTTCCGCAGTTCGCCGTCCAGTGCCTGGGCGAAGCCAATCTGTGCGAATTTGCTGGCGCAATACACCGCTTCGCCGGCATAGCCCTGCAAGCCTGCGACCGATGAGATAAACAGAATCTCGCCGCCCTTCTGTTCGATCATGACCGGCGCCGCATGACGCGTGAACAGAAAACTGCTCTTCATGTTCGAGTCCATCAGCGCGTCGTACTCCTCGGCGCTGGTGTCGACCAGATTCTTGTAGTTCCCTGCCCCTGCGTTGTTGATCAGGATGTCGAGCCTGCCGAACTGCTTCACCGCCAGCGCGACGCACTTCTGCGCAGTCGATTCGTCGGCGCCATCTCCGGCATGAAATACGGCTCTTCCGCCGCCGACGCCGATCAGATCGCAAAGCTCGCGCAGCCTCTGTTCACGCCTCGCCGTCACCACGACGTGCGCGCCCTTCGCAGCGAACCCAAGCGCCGTCGCCCACCCGATCCCCGCACTGGCTCCGGTAATAAGGACGGTCTTTCCCGCAAGGCTGATGGCATCCGGCATGACGGCATGGCTCCTGTAGATGGAAGTGGGGACCGCCATCGGAAACCCATCTGGATGCTACCATTCCGGCTATGTCCACCCTCGACACCGGCTCCGAACATGGCACCGGTTCAGTGCCGCCGAATGCGCCCGCCCTGGTCGAGGCGCGCGGCCTGTCGAAGGAGTACCCATGCGACGGCGGCACATCCCGCGTAGTCGACGACGTGTCATTCGCCATCATGCCGGGCGAGACGCTTGGCCTGGTCGGTGAGTCCGGCTCGGGCAAAAGCACCGTGGCGCGCATGCTCTTACGCCTGGTCGAACCCACCGCCGGCGAAATCCTCTTCGAAGGCCAGCCGCTGCCGCCGGCCTCCTCTGCGCAGATGCGTGCCCTGCGCCGCCGCATGCAGATCGTCTTCCAGGATCCTTATGCTGCGCTCAATCCGCGCATGCGCGTCCATCAAATCCTGCTAGAACCATTCACAATTCATCGCGAGCCACTAGCCGAGGGCACCCGGGCTCGTCTGCGCGAACTCCTTTTCTCCGTCGGCCTCGAAGAATCAGCCCTGATGCGCTATCCGCACGAGTTCTCCGGTGGGCAACGTCAGCGCATCAACATTGCCCGCGCCCTCGCTCTGCGTCCGCGTTTCCTCGTGCTCGATGAGCCGGTCAGCGCACTCGATGTCTCGGTCGGCGCGCAGGTCATCAACCTCCTGCGCGATCTTCAACGCAACCTGGGCCTCACGTATCTCTTCATCTCGCACTCGATGCCTCTCGTTCGATATTTATGCGATCGCGTCGCGGTGATGCAGCGCGGCCGCCTGGTCGAAATCGGCGACTGCATGCAGGTATGCGAGGCTCCGCGCAGCCCTTACACGCGCCAGCTCATCGCCGCAACGCCCGAAATGCCACTCACTAACCCATTGACTCCTTGACTCGATACAATAAAGAGAGATGGTTGCCAGCCTTAGCGCACACGCTCCTTACCTTTGGCTGGTCGCGGCCTCGTTGATCGCGGGCGTCATCAATGCAATGGCAGGAGGCGGCTCCTTCATCTCCTTTCCTGCGATGCTCGCCATCGGCGTCCCGCCCATCCAGGCCAACGCCACGAACACTGTTGCACTGTGGCCGGGACAACTCGCCTCGGTCTGGGCCTTGCACGCCGATCTGCGCCGCGATCTGCTAGCGGTGGTCGTAACCGCTTCGATCCTCGGCGGCGTCGGTGGCGCTTTTGTCCTGCTGCACACGCCTCAGATCACGTTCATGCACATGGTCCCATGGCTGCTGCTGAGCGCTTCCGTGCTGTTCGGGATCAGCGGGCCGGTCTCCCGCTGGCTGCGCCGCCGCTCCGCCGAGCCGCACGCCCCGCGAACTCCGGCGATGCTTCCGCTCTTCCTGGCGATCCTCCCGGTTACCTTTTACATCGGCTACTTCGGCGCCGGGGCAGGCTTCCTGCTGATGAGCGCGCTGGCGCTGTTCGGTGTCGAGGAGATGAACTCGCTGAATTCGTTGAAGGTACTGGCCGCGTGTCTTTCCAACTTCTGCGCGGTCGCTACTTTCGTTTTTGGCGGCGCAATCGTATGGCATTACTGCCTGATCTCCATGGTCTTCGCCGGAATCGGAGGATACGTGGGCGCGCAGTATGCTCGAAGAATGAACGCCAACGTGCTGCGCACCATCGTCGTCGTCACTGGCTGCGTGATGGCAGCATACTTTTTCTGGAGACAGGCATGAGTGTTGATTTGCAAGCGCCTTTCAGCGCGACACCGGTCGAGGTGTTGGGCTTCGTCGCCGCAATCTGCACGACTGCGGCCTTCCTGCCGCAGCTGGTACGCATCGTTCGGCTGCGATCGGCGCGAGACGTCTCGCTGCCCACATTTCTGCTGCTCTCCGTCGGCGTCTTCCTATGGCTGCTCTACGGCCTGTACATCGGCTCGAGGCCCGTCATCGCATCCAATGTTGTAACGCTCGTGCTCTCGGTCAGCATTCTCGTCCTGAAGCTGCGCTATGACCGCCGGGCAATGGAGGAGTAAGAAATCATGAGCCACGAAGGAATTCGCATCGTCAGCGAAGAAGAGGCCAAGCGCGATGCCGGGCACGAAAATGACCGTCTCCCGCCGGACGCCGTCACTCCCCTGAAAGTCCGCGTCAAGAAGACTGAAGGCACCGGCGTCGAAATCGACTGGCGCGATGGCCACAAGAGTTCGTGGAACTTCCGCTGGCTGCGCGACGCCTGCCCTTGCGCCACATGCCACGATGAGCGCGAGAAGAGCGGCCGCGCGCCCGGCGAGCCGAAGCCAAAGTCGCAGGCGCTGCTGATGATGTACGAAGCGCCGCCACGACCGGTGGACGTCACTCCGGTCGGCAAGTACGCGCTGAAGTTCAAGTGGAACGACGGCCACGAAGCCGGCATCTACTCGTGGGATTACTTGCGCCGCGTCTGCCAGTGCCCGATGTGCCACGTCCCACGCAGTTAGTCCGGGACGCCAAGCAGCCGAAGCGCCTCGTCTACCGAGTCCGCCACCAGCACGATCTTGCGGTTCTTCATCTTCAGCATTCCCTGGTCGACGCATTCATCGAGGAACGCAAGCAGCTTGTCGTAGAAGCCGTTGATGTTCAGCAGGAGCACCGGCTTCGCATGCAGCTTCAACGTCTGCCACGCGAGTACCTCGAACATTTCCTCGAACGTCCCAAACCCGCCCGGCAGTGCGATGAACGCATCCGACAGGTCGCCCATCATCGCCTTGCGCGTGTGCATGGTGTCGGTGACGTGCAGTTCGGTCAGCCCGTCGTGCGCCACTTCGAGGTCGACCAGAACCGTTGGAATGACGCCGATCACGCGGCCGCCTTCAGCCAGTGCCGCTTCCGCGACTGCGTGCATCAGGCCAACTTTGGCGCCGCCATAGACGACTCCAATGTTTCGCATTGCCAGTGCGCGGCCAAGCTCTGCGGCAACGCTGCGGTACGTCGGATCGGTTCCATTGGCCGAGGCGCAGAAGACAGCAACGTTCTTGATGGGCGAAGGATCAATGGGTGGAGGCATCTCCTCGATTATCCTCCACCCATTTACTTCTGCTTCAGTTGAGGAACACTACCCTGTCCTTCGTCTCCGGCGAGACGGTGACAAGCAAGTCTCCCTTGCGATGTCCGAAGCTTGAACTTGCTGCGAAAACATCGGTTCCGGCGGGTGCGGTGACTGCAACCGCGCCGTACGCGTTCACGGTATAGATGTGGCCGTTCACCTTTACGTCCCGAAAGATGGCGGACCTGTTGTAGATCCTGACGGTCAAGCGATCGTCCTTCGGCTGCGCTGCGCGAGGATGCAGATGAAGCAGCTTGCCGAAGGGCGAGGCGTTGGCGGTTGCCGGAGCAATCGCCGCGGCAGCGATAAGAACGAGCGAGCTTGCAAGCGTGCGAGTGATACGCAGCATGGGAATACCCTCATGGTTGTGAAGTTTGTCGACGGGATTCCCTGCCATGGTTCAGTAAAGCTCGTCGCACTTACCACTACGCAGGCCGTCGAACAGGAGTTCCGAAAAAATCAGAAAAAGTGACGGGGCGCACGACAATTCACGGAATCATTATTTGAACGCAAGCGTTGCATTGTTAAGCGCGGTTGAAACCTCAGTAATCAGTTCACCGGCCGCGTGCGTCGGAGTTGGAGTATTCATCAGAATGCGCGTCCCGGCAGGCAGCTTAAGCGCAACGCTCTTGCCCGCATCGAGCGACATCACCTGATCCCCCACCTTCAACTCCACCGGGGAACCTGAGTCATTGCGCAGAGCGAGTTTCACAGTCTTGCCCTTGATGGGCATGGCATGCACAGGCGTAGGGACATCGACGGGGGCGGCATAAACAGCAGAAGGTACGGCTAAACCAGCGACAACGATGGCGGCAAACACAAATCGATTTCTCATATATACCTCGGAGCATTTCAAGATTGCGACGGGATTTGCCATGGTTCAGTAAGCCTCGTCGTGCTTGCTTTAACGATTCTTTTGCCGCGCCGGTTCGGAATAATTGCAATTAAGTGACGAAGCGCGCAGGATTCGCCGCCAAGCGATTAAAATAGAGGTTGGAGTTTCCCGCCGTGTCCCGCCTTCTCGACAACATGAATCCGCAGCAGCGCGAAGGCATCCAGGCCGTCGATGGCCCCGTGCTTCTGCTGGCCGGCGCCGGCTCAGGCAAGACACGCGTTATCACCCATCGCATCGCCTACCTCATTGAAGAGCGAGGAGTGCCCGCCGACCAGATCCTCGCTGTCACCTTCACCAACAAGGCTGCCAGCGAGATGGCCGAGCGGGTCGACAAAATTCTTGGCCACAGCTCGCTGGCCAAGCCGCTGCTCTCGACCTTCCACAGCTTCTGCGTCCGCGTGCTCCGCCGCGACATCGAAGCTCTTCGCGTCAACAACTCCGGCCTGACGCGCAACTTCGCAATCTACGACGAGGTCGACCAGCAAGCCGTTGTAAAGACTGCGCTCAAGCGTCTGGCCATTGACGACAAGTCTCTCAAGCCGCGCGTCGCGCTTGGCCGAATCTCCTGGGCCAAGAATCATATGATCGATCCGCAGGAGTACTTCCTCGCCTCGACCAATCCCATGGAAGAGAAGATCGCGCACATCTTCGAGATCTATCGCAAGGAACTCTTCAAGGCCAACGCGCTGGACTTCGACGACCTGCTGTTGGAGACCGTCCGCCTGCTCAAGGTTGTGCCCGAAGTTCGCGAACGATACAACCGGCGTTACAAATACCTGCTCATTGACGAGTATCAAGACACCAACCGCCCGCAGTACGAGCTTATGAAGCTGCTCGCCGGAAAGGACCACAACGTCTGCGTCGTCGGCGACGAGGATCAGTCCATCTACAGTTGGCGTGGCGCGGATATCAAGAACATCCTCGAGTTCGAAAAAGACTTCCCCGAGGTTCGCACCATCCGCCTCGAGCAGAACTACCGCTCCACGCAGATCATCCTCGAAGGCGCGTCGGCCGTGGTCGCGAACAACACTCAGCGCAAGGGCAAGACGCTCTTCACCACGCGCGAGGGCGGATCGATGATCGGCTACTACGAGGCTCCCGACGGCGAGAACGAAGCCCTCTTCATCGCCGACCGTATCCAGCAATACATCCGCGCGGCGGGCAGCACGGAAGACCTTCCCCGCTGCGCCGTCCTCTATCGCACCAACTCGCAGTCGCGCCTAGTGGAAGAAGCGTTGCGCCGGTACCAGATCCAGTACCACATGGTCGGCGGATTCTCCTTTTACGACCGCGCCGAGGTCAAGGACATCCTCAGCTACATGAAGCTGGTCGTCAATCCGCACGACTCGATCGCGCTGGCCCGCATAGTCAATTCACCCGCACGCGGCATCGGCAAAACTACATTGGAGACGCTCGAGCG
>DASWCA010000495.1:0-2033 GCA_036390355.1 Acidobacteriaceae bacterium | reverse complement strand
ACGCCGGCGCGCGCCAGTTCTTCGGCGAGCAGGAAAATATAGGCCGGACCGGAACCGGAGACCGCGGTCACGGCGTCCATCAAATTCTCGTCATCGACCCATTCCACCGATCCGGTGGCGCGCAACAGCGCGTCGGCGATGGCGCGCTGCGAACTGCTGACATTGCCTGCCGCCACCGCGACCGTGATGCCGCGGCCGATCGCGGCCGGGGTGTTGGGCATGGCGCGGACGACGCTGCCGCCACACACCTCGGAAATCGAGGCGATGGTTGTGCCCGCCATGATCGACACGACCAGCGTGGCACGCCCGGTGAAGGATTTCAACATCGCCCCGGCCTCGCGGAACGACTGCGGCTTCAGCGCGATCACCAGTGTCGCGACGGCGCCGATATCCTTCGGCGATGGATTGAGACGAACACCTTTTGTCACCAGCGCGCTGATCTCATCGGAGGGAAGCGGCTCGATCACGACGACGCGCTTGCCCTTCAGTTCGTGCGCCAGCCACCCCGCCAGCAACGCACCGCCCATCTTCCCCGCGCCAGCGAGGACGATGGTGTCTTTGATATCTTGCAAAGCGTTGGTGGTGTTCGAAGTCATCAGAAACAAATACCTGCGTCGTCCCTGCGAACGCAGGGACCCATAACCCCTAGCGTTTCTATTGAAACGAAGAATGGGCCACAAGCACTTTTGCTTGAACTTCGACGACACGGCGTATGGGTCCCTGCGTTCGCAGGGACGACTGATGATTGAAGCGTACGATGAAAAGACGAACTTACGCCTCGCCATCGGTGTCGAACATCGCCGCGCTCATGGCTTCCGGTGCTGATTTGCCGGCCCACACCACGAACTGGAACGCCGGATAATAGCGCTCGCAGGCGTGGATGGCGCCGACCAGCATGGTCTCGCACTGCGCGGTCGAAGCGGTGAGCCCGCCCGGCAGCACCAGTGCCTGCCGGTACATGATCATCCCGGTGTGGGTCCAGATGTCGAAATGCCCGACCCATAATTGCTCGTTGATCGCTGCGATCAGCCGCTGCACCTCGGCGCGGCGGGCCGCGGGAATCTTCATGTCGAAGGCGCAGGCCAGATGCAGCGCCTCGATCTCGGTCATCCAGGTAAAGGACAGTTGGTAATCGGTCCACTCGCCCTTGGAGACGATGGTCACCTCGTCTGTGCCGGAGCGTTCGAACGACCAGTTATTATCGGCGGCGATGTCCTCGACGACCGCAAGCGGATTGTTCAGGGAATCGATGATGCCTTCGAGGAGGGACATTCCGTCTCGACCTTACCGTTTTCAGAGAAAAGATTCAGACACGATGGTTTGATACGCACGCAGCAGGCCGACACAAGTTGGCATGATGCGTGGCTGCCGACTGCAATCCCCTGATCGCGCCCCGGGGCTTGCCGGGATCAAGTGATGTGATTTGCGGAATCGGCGCAACCGCACCGGGAGTCCGTCCACAGCCAAAGCGGCGCTCGTCCACAGCTGATCGCGCGCCGAAATTATTAATTTTGAGAACAAACCGGAGTCGGATTCGCGCAGGCCGAGTCCGGCGCACGGAATTCGCTCCAGGCGAGCCGGATCGGGCCGCCTTAATCGTTAATTTCGCGGAAGCAAATCACCCAGATTCGCTCTGGAGACATAGGGACATGCAGAATCCCCATGATGAAGGTGCTTGCTGGCGTCTCGGCCATTCGCCATAGTTCCCCTCAGGCTGCTCATACCGGGTGGCCGATGTTCTCAGGGCGGGGTGAAAGTCCCCACCGGCGGTAAGGGTGGATAAGCCCAAGCCCGCGAGCGCCTTCTTCCCTTGGAATCCGCTTGGGAAAAAGGGTCAGCAGATTCGGTGTGATTCCGAAGCCGACGGTTAAAGTCCGGATGAAAGAGAACGGTCGCGACAGCCGCATTGCGCGCGGCGCGTCGTTCCGTATGCCCTGATTCTGGTCCTGAAAGAGGAAAGCCATGAATCAGATGTTGCAAGAACCCCACTTACAAGACGCTCCCGAAGTAAACGAATCTTCCGAAACGATCGG
>DASWCA010000494.1:0-16694 GCA_036390355.1 Acidobacteriaceae bacterium | reverse complement strand
TCGACGTCGGGCTTCTCGATGCGTTCGAGGAACTGGCGGGCGTATGCGGAGAGTGACTCAACGTAGCGGCGCTGGCCCTCAGCGTAGACGGTGTCGAAGGCGAGTGAAGACTTGCCCGAGCCCGACACGCCGGAGACAACCGTGAGGGCGTTGTGGGGGATGTCGACGTCGATGGACTTGAGGTTGTGGGTGCGCGCGCCGCGGATGACGATGCTGTCGTTCGCGGAGGGAGCGGGCCGCTCGATTTCTTCGGCGGCGTTCAATGCTGGGATTTGGTCAATCATGGCCACTCTCTATTGTCGGATAGATGGGCCGGGATTGCGAATCGGTTGGGGCGGGGGCGCATACAATCGAGGGATGCGCATGGTTTGGGGCACACTTGCCGTGGTTTTGCTGCTCCTGCCGCTCGCGGAGGATTTGCGTTGTCAAACGCAGGCTGCAGGCGCTGCGGCGCACGTCGATTCCGATGCGGATGGGCTGGACGATGCGGTGGAGCAGCAGTTACTGGAGCAGTTTGCGCCGAGGTTCATGGTGGGGCGGGGCGATTGCTCCGGCGTGCCGGCGGAGTTTAAGCCTAACCTCAGCATTCCAACTGTGGCGGCGGAGGACGGAACGATCTACGGTCAGGTGTTTCCTGCGAAGCGGATGGCGGCTGCGCCGTCGGCAGGACCTGAGGTGGAGCTGCACTATTACCACCTTTGGCGACAGGACTGCGGGGCGCACGCTCATCCGTTGGATACGGAGCACGTTGCGGTGCTGGTCCGAGCTTCGCAGAGCGATCTGACGGGGGCTACGTGGCGTGCGCTTTACTGGTATGCCGCAGCGCACGAGCAGACGGTGTGCGATGTGAGCCAGATTGCGCGGGCTTCCACGCTGCAGGCGGAAGATCGGGGCGCGCAGGTGTGGATTTCACCCGGTAAACACGCGTCTTACCTGGATGAGAGGCTTTGCAACAGAGGCTGCGGGGCTGACCGGTGCGAGGCGATGGTGCCGCTGCGATCGGCACGGGTGATTAACCTGGGTGAGCCAGGCCGTCCGATGAATGCGTCGCTCTTCATCTCGTCGAGCCGCTGGCCGCTGACGTTCAAGATGGAGCACACGAACTTTCCCGCCGAACCGATTGGCCGGCTGGAGCGGCTGTCTCCGAACGAGATTGCGTGGTTCAACCCGGGACGACATCCAGCGCAGGGCGTGATTGCGGTCAGCAGCACGACCGGGGGCGCGATTGGGAAAAGCGCGTCGGAGACGGCTTCGTCGCTGGGAGTGGCGGATGACTCCGCCAGCGATGCAATCTCGGTTGCGGGGGACTCTACCGGCAATGCGCTAGGGACGAGCTATCGCAAGACGGTGCATGCGCTGGGGACTTCGGCGCGTCATGTGGGGCGGGCGCTGGGGCTTTCGGGGAAGCCGAAGCCCGATCCCGAACCGCCGAAGTAGATTACTGGATAACGAACTTAGGGCTCTCTCGGTTCAGCCTTGAAGATTTCGAGCAGCATGAGGCATGCTCCGATGACGATGCAGGAGTCGGCGACGTTGAAGTCGGGCCAGTTGTAGTGGACGATTTTGACGGCGAGGAAGTCGACGACGTGGTGGAAGCGGATGCGGTCGTAGAGATTGCCGATTGCGCCGCCAAGTATGAGGGCGAGAGCGACCGAGGTGAGCGTGATAGTGCGGCCCGTGCGCCAGAGGAGGACGAACACGACGACGGCGGCGATAACCGAGAACGCGATGAGGCCGAGACGAACCCCGTTGGGCGGGAGGTTTTCGAGGAGCGAAAACGCGGCGCCGGTATTGAGGACATGCGAGAGTCGGAATACGCCCGGGATGACGGGGATGTCGTAGCCGGGACGGATGTGCTGGATGATCCAGTTCTTGGAGAGGCGGTCGCAGAGGATGACCAGCGCGCTGATGAAGAGCAGGATCGGGCGGCGGTCTTTGGAATGGGAGGTGCGAGTTGCAGGTTGCAGGTTGTCGGTTTCGGGCATGGTCATCAGGGACATTCTTTGGGTGCGGCTCCGGTGGTGAGGTTGTTGGTTGGAACATTACTCCAGGGGCTGAAGCCCCTTCTATCGTAGGGGATTGAGAGGGCCAAGCCTGAAGGCTTGGCTTACTTAGAAGCGAAATGTGTTAGGCGTTGAAGCGAAATGTGTGGCGTTGTGGCGGGGCGTCACTCCTTGTTTGCTGTGGCTGTATAGGGTGGGAAGTCGATGGCGTCGAGAGCTTCGGCGCAGCGTAGGCAGACGGTGGGGTAGGCTGCTTGTTGGCCCACGTCGGGGACGTGGCGCCAGCAGCGTTCGCATTTTGTGCCTTCAGCCGCCATGGTCGTGACGGATGCAAAGTCGAGGCTTCGGTTACCATCGTCTCCGACGGGAATCTTTTCCAATTTAACCTGCGAAACATTGAAGAGTTCCGGCAACGCGGCGAGACGCCGCTTCATGGAATCGAATTCCTTGCCGCCCGACTTGATGATCACGCCGGCTTCCAATGCCTTGCCGATTTTCTTTTCGCGGCGTGCCTCTTCGAGGGAAGCGAGGACCAGGGTTCTGACTGGATCGATAATCATAAAGTCGTAGTTGAACATGTCGTCGCTGTCGCGATGTTCCCAGCAGTCAGATGGTTTGGGGAAGAGGGTTAGGTGGACGCTACCGGTGGTGTGGGGGAGGGATTGGTAGACCTCGTCGGCGGTGAAGCTGAGGATGGGGGCGGTGAGGCGGGCGAGGGCGTCGGTGATCTTGTAGATGGCGGTTTGCGCGCTGCGGCGGGCGAGGTAGAGTTCGCGCTGATACTCATGGCCGGGCTTGAACTTGATGGGGTAGGTGTAGAGACGGTCTTTCAGTACGTCGAGGTAGAAGGCGGATAGCTCGGAGTTGAGGAACTCGTTGAGCAGGTGGTAGACGCGGTGGAACTCGAAGCCTTCGTAGGCTGCGGTGATTTTGCCGGTGAGTTCGGCCGTGCGGGCGAGAATGTATTGATCGATCGGCTGCATCTGTTCGAAGGGAACCGAGTCGGTGGCCGGATCGAAGTCGTGAGGCTCGCCGGTGGTGGGGTCGACTTCGCGCAGGCTGCCGAGGAGGAAGCGGAAGGTGTTGCGCAGCTTGCGGTAAATCTCTTCGGCGAGGCGCTTGAGGAGCGGGAGGCTGGCGACGACGTCTTCGCGGAAGTCGACGCTTGCGACCCAGAGGCGGACGATGTCGCCTCCGAGTTGGTCCATGATCGCGACTGGATCGATGAAGTTGCCGAGGGATTTGGAGAGGGCGCGGCCTTTTTCGTCGAGGGTCCAGCCGTAGGTGGCGACGGACTTGAAGGGCGCGCGGTTGTGCATGCCGATGTTACAGAGCAGGGAGGACATGAACCAGCCGCGGTGCTGGTCGCCGCCTTCGGCGTAGAGGTCGGCGCGAGGGTCGGTGCCGGGCTTCTGCTGGGTATCGGGGTCGAAGTCGAGGACGGCGTGGGAGCTTGCGCCGGACTCGAACCAGACGTCGAGGATGTCCATCTCCTTTCGGAACTCGGTGTGGCCGCAGGCGCACGCGGTGCCGGCGGGGAGGATCTGCTCGGGCGTGTGGATGTACCAGGCGTCGGCGGATTCCTCCATAAAGAGGTCGACGACGAGCTTGTTGATTGCCGGGTCTTTCAGCGGCGTGGCGCATTTGCGGCAGAGGAAGACGGCGATGGGTACGCCCCAGATGCGCTGGCGGGAGATGCACCAGTCGGGGCGGGTGGCGACCATATTGGTGATGCGTTCTTCGCCCCAGGCGGGGTCCCAGGAGACGGTTTTGATCTCGTCGAGGGCGCGCTGGCGGAAGGTGGTGGTTTCCTGGAGTGTTTGTGGCGCTCCGGGCGAAATGCGGGGGTTCTTCGCTCCGCTCAGAATGACAACATCAGAGGCGGGCATGGGGGTTTCCATAGAGGCGGGCATGGGGGTTTCCATGTCGATGAACCACTGCTCGGTGGCGCGGGTGATGACGGGGTTGTGGCAGCGCCAGCAGTGGGGGTAGGAGTGCTCGAAGGAGGTGGCGGAGAGAAGCGCTCCTTTTTCCTTCAGCAGTTCGATGATGACGGGGTTGGATTTGAAGACGGTGAGGCCTTCGTAGGGCTGCGGGTGGCCTCCGCCAAAGCGCTCAGTGCCCATCTGGCGGCCCGCATCGTCGACGTACTGGACTTCTGGCAGGTGGCAGCGTGCGCCGGTTGCGAAGTCGTCGACGCCGTGGGCGGGGGCGGTGTGGACGGCTCCGGTGCCCTGGTCGGCGGTGACGTAGATCGCGTTCGTGCCGAGGATCGTGCGCTCCAGAAAGGGGTGCTGGAAGGTGGTGCCGTCGAGGACGGTGCCGGGAAAGAGCGCGATGATGTCGGCCTGGGTCGCGGGTTCGGAGGGGTTGGCGGCGCTCATCAGGTGGGCGTGGACGATGACCTCGGAGAGCAGGGCCTGCGCGACGATGTAGACGGCGTCGGGCGTGGCGAGGGCAACATATTCCATCTCGGGATGGAAGGCGACGGCGAGCGACGCTGGAAGGGTCCAGGGGGTGGTGGTCCAGATGATGGTGTAGACGGGTTTTTTTGAAATCCCCAATTCTGTGGCGATTGCGGCGGGGTCGCTGGTGAGTTTGTAGCGGACGTAGACCGAGGGTGAGGTGTGCATCTCATACTCGACTTCCGCCTCGGCGAGGGCGGTGCGGTCGTGGATGCACCAGGAGACGGGCTTGAGGCCTTTGTAGACGAAGCCGTTCTCGAAGAAGTGGAAGAAGGTTTCGGCGATGCGGGCTTCGTAGACGGGGTCCATGGTGGAGTAGGGCTGAGCCCAGCGGCCGAAGATGCCCATGCGGATGAACTGGGAGCGCTGGAGGTCGAGGTACTTCTGTGCGTATTCGCGGCAGGCGCGGCGGACCTGGACGGGGTCCATTTCGAGTTTTTTGCGGCCAAGTTGTTCGTCCACCTTGATTTCAATGGGGAGGCCGTGGCAGTCCCAGCCCGGGACATAGGGCGCGTCGAAGCCGGCCATGGTCTTTGTCTTGACGACGAAGTCCTTCAGAGTCTTATTGAGGGCGTGGCCAAGGTGGATGGCGCCGTTGGCGTAGGGTGGGCCGTCGTGGAGGATGTAACGGGGCGATCCGGCGCGGGCGGTGCGGATCTGGTCGTAGAGGCCGGATTTCTCCCAGGCGGCAAGGCGCAGCGGCTCGTTGACGGGCAGGCCGGCCTTCATGGGAAAGCTGGTCTGCGGGAGGTTCAGGGTTGACTTGAGCGGCTTTGGGTCGTTGCTGGCTGCGGATTTCGGGTCGGGTGCTTCGGGCATTCGTTCCTCGGGAGCGGACAAACTTCTATTGTATCTGCCAGTGCCGGGAGGGTGTTATTGGGATTGCTGGACGGCCCATAGAGACTTCCCGGGGGGTATCTGCGTCAAAGATATGAGTGAACATAAGACGGAACGGAGACATACGGATGACAAATTTTTTGTAGAATGCCATGTGGGGCCAGATGCAACGCTGAACGCAATGAACCGGCACAAGACCGGGGACGTATCGAAAGACGGCGTGAAGCGAGATTTTAGGGGGAAGGCAGAGGTGTCGCATCTGGACTCCTGCGGTTGAGGCGATTCAACTTGTCTGAATTAGGGATAGTGCCAACTGACGAACGGGTGAAACCGGCTCCAGTTTTGCGGGCCGGAGTGGAGTCTTCGCTGAGCGAAGGCGGCATGATGCTGCACGAGGAAGGCACGCTGGCATCCTTGTGGAGCAGTGTGCGGGACGTGTTTTTCCCGGTCAAGTTACCGCCACTTGTCTTGGAGTCCAAGCCGATCCCGGTGATCGACCGGATGGCAACCAGGCAGAACCCCAGGGCGACTGCCGCGTCGGTCGTGATCTATGCACTGATTATTGCTCTTATTGGCTGGATGGTAAGGCAGCACGTTCAGTTCTCGGCCCCGCTGAAGGCGGCGCTGGTAACGGCACTTACGACTCCTCCGCCGATGGCTCCCGCGAAGGACACGATGGGCGGCGGCGGCGGGCAGCGCGGGCCGACTCCGGTGACCAAGGGTCAACTGCCGAAGTTCGCCGATACTCAGATCACTCCACCGAAGGCTCCTCCAATGGAGCAGCCGAAGATCCGCATGCCGGAGCCTACGCTCGAGGTGCAGAAGGATCTGAAGATGGCGAACAACAACATGCCGAACCTGGGCGATCCGAATTCTCCGCTGATGGGAAACTCCATGGGAAATGGGAGAGGCTCGGGAATGGGATCGGGTAACGGATCAGGGCTTGGGCCGGGGACGGGCGGGAACTACGGCGGCGGACTGAGGAAGATTGGCGGAGGCGTCTCGCAACCGCAGGTGATCTTCCAGGTCGATCCGGAGTTCTCGGAGGAAGCGCGCAAGGCGAAGTTTATGGGCGTCGTGCTGGTGAACCTCATCGTCGATACGCATGGTATGCCGCAGAACGTGCATATCCTCCGCGGAGTAGGCATGGGGCTTGACGACAAGGCCATCGAGGCGGTGAAGCAGTATCGCTTCAAACCTGCGATGGAAGGCGGCAAGCCGGTTCCGGTGGAGTTGAACGTCGAGGTAAACTTCCAGATTTTCTAAGGCGAAGTGCTTAACACCGATTTGCACCGATGCTACCGATGGTGCGTTGCGGGTTTTGATTTGTGCGCGCGATGGCTCATGCGAGGGTTGGGGAAGGCGCGACGCCGGGGCGGTGTGAACTGTGTTCGGGTGTAAAGCGTGACTGAGGAATTTCGAGGCGGAAGCGATCGACCTGCTCCTCCAGTGCGGCAGCGGTGGCGCGGAGGCTTTCGATGCCTGCGGTAGTCGTGACCATCTCGGAGAGATTGTCATCGCTAAGGGTGTGTATGGAGTCGAGCGAGCAGCTTGACTGATCGGCCGCGGCGGCCTGCTGCGAAGCGGCGATTGCGATCTGTGCGATCATCCGGTCGACGCGTTCGGCGATGCCGATGATGCGCTGAAGGGCTTCACCCGCCTGATTGGTCGTGACGACACCCTGCTGAACGGTGGAAGTGCCTGCAGCCATGCTGGCGATGGCGGTGCGGGTACGATCCTGGATGCCCTGAATCATGGCGGAGATCTCGCCTGTGGCCTGCGCGGTGCTCTCGGCGAGGTGGCGAACCTCTCCGGCGACGACAGCGAAGCCACGGCCGTGATCCCCGGCGCGTGCGGCTTCGATAGCGGCGTTGAGCGCGAGCAAGTTGGTGCGGGTGGCGATTTCGTCAATCACGGTGACGATCTGCGAGATGCGGCGCGAGTCCTCTCCGAGGAGGCCGATAGTGGACGACGATTCGCTGACGCCGTTGGCGATGGAGTGCATGGCTGCGAGTAGCTGATTGACAATGGCACCGCCTTCATGGGCGGTCTGGGCTGCCGATTGGGCGGTCTCGGCTGCGGACTGAGCGTGACGCGAGACTTCGGCGATGGAGGCGGACATCTCTTGCATCGCTGTGGCTGCCTGATGAGTCTGCTGGGTCTGCTGATCGACACGACGATGGATATGGTCGGTCGCTGAGTTCATGGAGATCGCGCTTACGGTGAGCGAACTGGCGGTGTGGGCGACGGTTCTTATGATGTTCCCGAGGCTGGTCTGCATCGTTTGCATGGCGTTGGCAAGAGAGCCGATCTGGTCGGAGGACTTGATGTCGAGTTCCGCGCCGGTGAGGTCTCCGGAGGCGATTGCATCGGCGCGCGCGGCAACCAGATCGATTCCCCGAGTGATGCGCCGGCCGAGTACCAGCGAGAGGAAGCCGCCGATGAGTGCACCCAGGATCGTGGCGACCCACAGCGTAAGGATGACCGAGCGGTTGGTCTCGCGCAACAGGGCCATATCCGAATTGCAGAGATTCTGCTGCGATAGCATGAACTGGCGGAGCGAGACGAAGAGCTGCGAGTCCATGGGCAGGATGTGATCTTTTAGAAGCGAGTATGCCTGAGCTGAGCCCTCGGGCGTGTGGAGTTCTTCGAGCCGTTCCACTTCTTCTTCGGTCGCGTCGAATTGGGCGAGGTCCGATTGCATCTCGCGAAGCCGGCTGCTTTCCGGATCCAGGTCGAAGGTTCGGGACTGTTCAAGGAGCTCCGCAAATGGCTGGTTGGCGTTGGCGAGGGCTGTTTTGCGCATCTCGCGGAAGTTCGCGGAGGAGGCTGCATCCGTTCCGAAGAGGACATAGGACTCGAGCGCCCGAACGCTGGCCATCATATGGAATCGAACATCCCGGGCCCGCGAGATGGCGGGAAGACGTTCCTCGGTGAGGACTGCGGTGAGCCGGTTAGCCTCCTGGATACGCATGTGCGCGACGAGGGCGCTGACCAGCATCGCCAGGATGAGGACTCCGGTGCTGATTCCGAGTTTGGCTTCGAGTTTCATCGACTCCTCTGAATGCTGCGGACCCGGTTTTCACGGGTATCAGAGGGCTTATCGGCGTGGCGCGCGGGGTGCGTTAGCGGAGCGAGGGCTGGAGGAGTGGCGCTGCTGCGATTTCGTCGAAGGTAAGGTGCTCGGCGGAGCTGCCCGAGCGCTCTTTCCATGCGAGGAAGAGGCGGCCATAGCTGTCGGTGAGGCAGGTGGCGGGATCGACCCCAAGAGCAGCCAGCGTGTCGTCGATCCAGGCCGGCGGACCTTCGAGTTCCGCGTAGTCGCCGATGGGCGTCTCGTCGATTACGAGATGACTGCGCGGATTAGGCATCAAAACTTTGGGGGGAAGCGTCGGATCGGTAAAGAGCGGCCCGTTGATGGTCGACGTAATCTGCGACCACTCGGTGCGGAATTTTTCGTAGCGAAAAACGGGCGCGTATCCGAGCTGCTCGAAAATCGCGGCAAGTGCCGGGCCGTCGTCGACCTGGGTCTCGGTTTCGAGGCGGACTTTGTACCGGGCCGCGATATCAGTTTGGGGCGGTTCGATGTTGGCGGAGGTGTATGGCTGGCGTTTGTGGGTTACGGTCCAGAGCGATCCGTAATGGCGCAGGCGAAGGATTTGCCGGGATAGCCGCAAGGACCTGCCGGGCGTATCGTACAGGGTGTTCTGCTCGAAGGTTCGCGGGGTGTCGAGCTGGAAGCCGAGGCCGGGTAGACGCGATTGGAGGCCAGCGAGGTCGTCGATGGGGAACTTGAGTTCGATCTCGGCGCTCTGCATTCGAAGAGTATACGGCGACGGCGGTAGGATGGGGGAAGGGGGCAATAGCTGCAATGAACGAACAGGGTGAAGAAGAACATTTGCGGCCGGATTGGATGTCATTGAAGACGGAGCGGCTGCGAGCGTCGGGAGTTACAGGGACCACTGGTATATCGCGGGCCGTGGAACTGCTCCGCACCGGCGGGATGGTGGCATTTCCCACAGAGACTGTCTACGGGTTGGGAGCAAATGCGCTGGATGCTGCGGCTGTCGAGAAGATATTCAGGGCGAAGGAACGGCCAGGCTGGGACCCGCTGATTGTGCATGTTGAGGGCGACGCGATGCTGGAGCGGGTGGCGGCGCTCTCCGAAGATTTGCGGGGCCCTGCGAAGGCGCTGATGAAGGCATTCTGGCCGGGCCCGCTGACGATTCTGCTTCCGCGCACAGCGGAGGTGCCGGATGCAGTCACGGCCGGCCGCGCGCTGGTTGGAGTGCGCATGCCGGCGCATCCGGTGGCGCGGGAACTGATCCGGCTGGCTGGGTTGCCGATCGCCGCGCCGAGCGCCAATCTTTTCGGCAGGCCGAGCCCGACGACGGCGGCACACGTACTCGCCGATCTGGACGGGAGGATCGATGCCGTGCTGGATGGCGGGCAGACCACCGTTGGAGTGGAATCGACGGTGTTCGATCTGGGAGCAAGGGCGATCTACCGGCCGGGAGCGGTGACGGCGGAGATGATTGCGCAGGTTATCGGGGACGAGATCCAGGTGACCGCCGCTGCGGACGTGCCCTGCAGACCGGCGGCTCCGGAATCTCTGCCCTCACCTGGGATGGGGATGCGGCACTACGCTCCGCAGGCACAGCTGGTGCTGGTGAAAGGGCAGCGGGAGATGCTGGAGGAGATCGCTAAGCACGCCGGTGTGAAGGTTGGGGTGATGCTGCCGGACGACTGGGACAAAGGTTCGTCGCAGATTGCTTTTCGCTGGGGGCCATGGAGGAATGCGGAGGTTCTGGCGCGGCTTCTATATTTTGGGCTGCGGTTTCTGGATGAACACGGAGTGAAGGTGATCGTCTGCCCGGTGCCGGCGATGGGCGGATTGGGTGAAGCGTTGCGCGATCGGCTGGAGAAAGCGGCCAGAAATAAGTGATCAGTGGCAAGCGGTCAGTGGTAAGTGGTCAGTGAGTGGACAGTCGTAAGTGCCGATCAAACTACGGCGCTGGCGTCGCAAGCTGGGCGGCGAAGGCATCGAGCGAGAGTGATCGCAGGAGATTGCGGCGGAGTCCGGAGTGGACCTGGTCGACGGCGTGGCTGGCGCGTTCGATCCAGGCGAACGGAAGGACGCCGTGAAGCTGCTCGAGTTGGGAGCGCAGGTCGATGTTGCGCAGGAGTTCGGGAGTACCTGCCTCCAGCAGCAGCAGGTCTTCGAGCAGGAGCGAGAAGGCGCGGAGCAGCACGGTAGTTTTCTGCTGGCCATCGGCTCCGGCCCGGTAGGTCTCGGTCATCTTGAAGAGGGCCGTGTGGTCTGGTTCTGCGCCTCCAGCGTTGTACAGCGCGGCTACGGCGTTGGTAAGGAAGGTGAGAGCGTCAGCGCGGGCGGCGGTATAGGTTTCGAGATCGAAGGCGAGAGCGCGGCCGGTCGCTCCCTGGGAGAGATGGGCGATGAGCGATCTCTGCTTCGGTGGCACGTCGGGGCGACGGTCGGCGAGCAGCATCTCGATTTCTTCGACGGGAATCGCGCCGAGGCGGACGGTGGCGCAGCGGGAGCGGATGGTCGGGAGCAACTCGCCGGGATTTTCTGCGAGGATGAAGATGTGGACCGTGTCGGGTGGCTCCTCGAGGACTTTCAGCAGGGAGTTGGCGGCCTCCTTCATCATGTTGGCGGCGGTGAGGATGAAGATGCGGCGAGGAGCTTCAGCGGGAAGATAGTGGGCGCGCTGGATGAGAGTACGGACCTGGCCGAGTTTGATGAGGGGTTGCGGTGGATCGGGCGGCAGGATGAGGACATCCGGGTGGGGCTGGACGAGGACGCGCGTGTCCTTCTTGTCCGTCTCGCGGAGCTCTTCGCGGGCAGCGACCGCGGCTGCGACCTGCTCTTCGAGGTTGGCGGCGGAGGCGATCCGGACGCAGTTGTGGCAGTGGCCGCAGAAGCCGGCGAGAGATTGGCCGTTGGACCAGAGGTCGCGGGGCTGGCGTTCGCACTCGACAGCCATGGTGAGCATGAGGGCAAGCGTGTACTTCCCGGCGCCGGCAGGACCGGCGAGGATGAGCGAGTGAGGCAGGCGGCCAGCGGCGATGGCTGTGCGCAGCGACTCGATGACGGGGGTGTTGCCGAGGAAGTCGTTGAAGTCGGCCGGGAGGGAAGAGGGGGTAGTCACAGGTGATCCTAGACTGATGATACGACTCGTCGGGTGGGGCCGGGCTGGGGTTGGCAATTTTGCCCGGAATGCCGTCAGAATATGACTGATGGTATGGAAATCACAGGTGTTCGGGTAGACACTATGACTGGGAGGCTAGTCCCAATAAATGGAACTGTTTATGATTATTGGTAGAGCAAACTAAACCTACTTGCCAGCATCTCTTGCAATTTGCCATTAAATGTTTGGCGATTGATTTGCTTATATGGATGTTGCACCGTCATATGAGTAGGCCAAGCGTCCAATTCCTGCCGAACTTCCGTAATTTGAACAGTGCCTAATGAGAAATGCTTTTCAGACGCGCATTCTTGCTGTCGCTCTAGCTCTTGCGACGTTGGGAGCGTGTGTCCTTGCCGGCTTCAACCTGTCGCAGGAGCTGAACACCCAGTTCCCGACTGACGGCGTTGTCTGGGTCGAGGCGCAGGGCGGGTTGCGTGCTGAGCGGGTTCCGGCAAATTCGCCTGGTCACAAGGCGGGTATTCGAAACGGGGACATTCTGGAGGCGATCAACGGCGCGCCCATGCCGCGTATCGCGGCGCAGGTGCGGGCGATGTTCCACAACGGGGTGTGGTTCCCGGCCGCCACCTACTCGATCGTTCGTCCGGTGCCGGGAGCCTCTGGGCTCCAGAATGCGACTACTTTTCCCGCCCAGGTGTACCTCGAGCCGGAAGACCGGAATATGGAGCAGGGCAAGCGGCTGATCGCGCTGGTCTATCTCCTGATCGGGCTGTATGTGCTGTTTCGGCGCTGGACTGCGCCCAAATCGACGCATTTTTATGTCTTTTGCCTGGTGTCGTTCGTGCTGTACGCGTTCCGGCCCGTTCACGACCCGGGACTGTTCGACAGGCTGATCTACTGGTGCAACCTGATTGCCAATATGTTGCAGCCGGCGCTGTTCCTGCACTTTGCCGTGAGCTTCTCGGACACAGCCAACGCGGAAGAGGCCGTTGAGGCGGAGGCGCCGGCGAGTCTGCGCCGTCGATTGCTTGCGGTGCTGCTGTATGTGCCGGGAGCGTATTTGATCGGCTTGCAGGTGTGGGCGATCCATAAGTGGTCGGCGACAGGGATTTTGAGTCACCGGCTGGATCAGATCGGAGTCGGCTACGCGGCGCTCTTTTATGTCATTGCCGCAGTGGTCTTCCATTCACGCTATGTGCGCGCGGGGTCGGCGTTGGAGCGGCAGCAGTTGAAATGGTTGACGCGCGGCACTCTGCTGACGGTGGGACCGTTTACGATCTACGCGATCATTTACATGAGCGAGATTCCGGTGCCGGGTCTGCTGGCGAAGGTGGTGCTGCTCTCGCTGGTGATCCTGCCGCTGACGTTCAGTTGGGCGATTGTGCGCTACCGGCTGATGGATGTCGACCTCATCTTCAAGCGCGGCGTGACCTACACACTGGCGACCGCGGCGATCGTGGGGCTTTATTTCGGTGTGGTCGCCCTGGGTGGCGAGATCGTGCACACCAGAACGCCGTTCGGGACACCGGGGCTGCTCATTGCGATCATGGTGACCGGACTGGTGTTCGATCCGCTGAAGCGGATGCTCCAGGCCCGGGTCGATCGCGTGTTCGATCAGAAGAGCTTTGACTATCGCGAGACGCTGATCGACTTTGGCCGCAGCCTGAATTCCCAGACCGACCTGCGCGCTCTTCTCGACTCGGTTGTAGAACGCCTGCCGCAGACGCTGCTGGTGACGCGGGTAGCGGTATTTCTTGCGGTAGAGAATTCCGGCGAGACCGATCGGCACTTCGAGCTGGCCGCCTCGCATGGGCTTACCAACCTTGAAGCGACGGACCTGCGCGCTCTCGATGTACGTTTTCTAGACTTCGACCGGCTGGGCTCGGACAACCACATCTTCCTCGAAAATCCACAGCAGGTACTGCGGCTTCCCAACGCGCAGCAGAGAAGCGCCGGCCTGCTTGACCTGAACTACTACTTGCCTTGCCGCGTGGCGAACCGAATAGGCGGCGGCTCGCGTACGGTCGCGATCATCGGCCTGGGACGCACCGACGTTGGAGATTTTCTTTCCAGCGAAGATATAGAAATTCTGGGATCGCTCGCCGGGTACATCGGCATTGCCATTCAGAATGCGCAGCTCACGCGTCGGCTGGAGCAGAAAGTCAGCGAGTTCGAGCGGCTGAAAGAGTTTCACGAGAACATCGTCGAGTCGATCCATATCGGCATTTTCGCGGTCGATCTTGAGGACCGGATCGAGAGCTGGAACGCGCAGATGGAAGTGATGTACGCGAAGCCGCGGGTGGAGGCGGTCCGGCAGCCGCTGGCGAGCATCTTCCCGGCGGAGTTCATGGCCCACTTCGAAAGCGTGCGCGAGGAACAGGGCACGCACACCTTCTACAAAATACGGCTGGCTCTGCCGACAGGCGAGACACGGGTTGCCAACATCGCGATCGCGCCGCTGCTGACCCGCGACTTCGCCGTGGTCGGGCGCATTATTCTGGTCGACGATATCACCGACCGCATCGAACTCGAGACGCAACTTACGCAGGCGGAGAAGCTGTCGTCGATCGGGTTGCTCGCGGCGGGTGTTGCCCACGAGGTGAATACGCCTCTGGCCGTGATCTCCAGTTACACCCAGATGCTCGCCAAGCAATTGCGTCCGATGATGGATCAAAACGACCGGTTGGCTCCGGTGCTCGAGAAGATTACGCAACAAACTTTCAGGGCTTCGGAGATCGTGAACGGGCTGCTGAATTTCTCGCGCACGGGCGGCACTGAATTTGCCTCCGTCGACTTGAACCGGCTGCTGCACGATACGCTCACGCTACTCGATCACCAGTTCAAGACCGCGCAGATCCGTGTTGAAACAGTGCTTGACGCCGATCTGCCGCGAATCCATGGCAACGAAGGCAAGCTGCAGCAGGTGGTGCTGAATCTGCTGCTGAACGCGCGCGACGCCATGCATGGGTCGTCCGACTCGCGGATTCGGATTGCCACTGAGCAGTCTTCGGGACTCGTCTCCGTGGTAGTGCAGGACTTCGGCGGAGGGATTGAGCCGGAACATCTGCATCGCATCTTCGATCCGTTCTTCACCACCAAGACCAAGCCACGCAATGGCCAGCACAAAGGCACTGGACTTGGCCTGGCGGTTAGCTATGGCATCATGCAGGAGCATGCGGGCAAGATGCATGTGGAGAGCGCGGTTGGAGTGGGAACTACGTTTCGGCTGGAGTTTCCGCTGGCTGGCGCTTACGGCGCAACCAGGGCAGCCGCGACTTCGTTGGCGGCATCGCAGGGCGAGGATGCGACCGCTCGCGACGCCGGGAGCGCTGTCCATGTCTAGAGCCGAGCTGTCCATTGGAACGAGCACGATGAAGAAGGTCTATGGCTGAAGCGACAATACCGATGAATGCCGAGACGACTGCGGCGCAGGCAGGATCGGACGCACGTATCGTGGGCCCCGCGAGCGTGCTGATCATAGACGATGAGGCCGCTATCCGCGAATCGCTGGAGGCTCTTCTGACGATGGAAGGCTTCGACGTGACGATGGCGGCAGATGGCCCTTCTGGGCTGGAGCAACTGGCACATAACGAGTACGACCTGCTGCTGCTCGACCTGGCGCTTCCGGGCGAGAGCGGCATCGATCTGCTGCCGCGGATTCGCGAGATGCAGCCGGACATGCCAGTGATCATGATTACGGCGTTCGGCACGGTGTCGAACGTGGTGGATGCGATCCGCGCGGGCGCGGAGAACTTCGTCCAGAAGCCTTGGGACAACGAGAAGCTGCTCGCGGACATTCGCGCGGCGATCGGCCGGCGGCGCGCCGAAGAAGAGGTCGTGCAGCTCAAGCGCGCGCTGAAGCAGCGATACAACTTCGAAAATATTGTCGGCAAGAGCGAGCCGATGCTGCGGTTGTTCGACCTGGTGGCGCAGGTGGCTCCAAGCCGTTCGACGGTGCTGGTGCAGGGCGAGAGCGGGACGGGCAAGGAACTGATCGCCAAAGCGCTGCACGCAAATTCGCCGCGCCGCGACAAGCCGTTTGTCCCGGTGAACACGGGCGCGGTGCCTTCGGATCTGCTGGAGTCGACGCTGTTCGGACACGTGAAGGGCGCGTTTACGTCGGCGGTTTCAGCGAAGAAGGGCCTGTTCGAAGTGGCTAACGGCGGCACGCTCTTCCTCGACGAGATCGGCACCATGGGCATGGACATGCAGGCCAAGATTCTGCGTGTGCTGCAGGACCGGCGCTTCATGCATCTTGGCGGGACGCAGGAGATCCAGGTGGACGTACGCATCATTGCGGCCACCAATGTCGACCTACAACAGGCTGTGCGCGAGGGACGTTTTCGCGAAGACCTCTTCTACCGGCTGAACGTCATCTGCCTGGAACTGCCGCCGCTGCGTGCCCGGAGGCAGGACATTCCGTTGCTGGCTTCGCATTTCCTCAAGTTCTATGCTGACGAGAACGACACTCCTGTTCCGACGCTCGCGCCGGAGGCCATGCGCATCCTGATGGACTACGAGTGGCCAGGCAACGTGCGCGAGTTGGAGAACGCGATGGAGCGCGGCGTTGTGCTGGCGACTACGCGAACGATCACTCCGGACTTGCTGCCTGCATCGCTCACTGGCAACACCTATTCGGCAAGCCTGCTCGATCATCGCCCCGATGCAAGCCTGTTCGACCTGATGGAAGAGATCGAACGGCGCATCATCGCGGACCGCCTGGAGCGCTGCCACTGGAACCAGACCGAGGCTGCGGAGTACTTCAAGATTCCACTGTCGACGCTGAACCAGAAGATCAAGCGATTGAATGTGGAGATCAAGAAGCGCGGGCGCGACTAGGGCCTCCTCTCTCCTCCCAATTGGTGCAATGTCTGCAAGGCTACGGAAGCAACCCTGCGGTCAGCCCTATTATTTATGGCATCCGGTGCAACGCGCCGCGACGGGCTCACATCCTCATAAAGGGTCAGGCGAGCGAGATGCTTACATCCGTCTACTGCGAACGAGCCGGCTTGTTCGACTCTCTGTTCGAGGGTTATGACGGTCCTCCATTCGGGATTCGCCTTTGGGATGGGTGGATATGGACTTCTTCGGAGAACAAAGATCCACGTTGCACGCTTGTGTTTCGGTCTCCCGGGGCGCTTGAGACGATGATGGTCCGGCCGACCGAGATCACGCTCGGCGAGGCATTTCTGGCAAACGAAATTGATGTTGAAGGCGAC
>DASWCA010000493.1:0-14088 GCA_036390355.1 Acidobacteriaceae bacterium | reverse complement strand
GTCCCAGACGATGGAATCCTGCATCTCCACCATCTCTTTGGCCTGCTTGATGGTGGTGCAGTGGCCGGTCTGCTCGAGGCGGTGGTAGATGAAGGGCTTGAAGAGTTCGAGCGCCATCTTCTTGGGCAGGCCGCACTGGTGCAGCTTGAGCTCGGGGCCGACCACGATGACCGAGCGGCCGGAGTAGTCGACGCGCTTGCCGAGGAGGTTCTGACGGAAGCGGCCCTGCTTGCCCTTGAGGGTGTCGGAGAGCGACTTCAGCGGACGGTTGTTGGCGCCGCGCAGGACGCGACCGCGGCGGCCGTTGTCGAAGAGTGCGTCGACAGCTTCCTGCAGCATGCGCTTCTCGTTGCGCACGATGACTTCGGGCGCGTGGAGGTCCATCAGCTTCTTGAGCCGATTGTTGCGGTTAATGACGCGGCGGTAGAGGTCGTTCAGGTCAGACGTGGCGAAGCGGCCGCCGTCGAGCGGAACGAGCGGGCGAAGCTCAGGCGGGATGACCGGGATGACGTCGAGGATCATCCACTGCGGCTTGTTGTTGGACTTGCGGAAGGCCTCGACGATCTTGAGGCGCTTGGAGTACTTGAGCTTCTTCTGCAGCGAAGTCTCGGTCTTCATGCGCTCGCGGAGTTCGATCGAGAGCTCGGTGACTTCGACGCGCTTGAGGAGTTCCTTAATGGCTTCGGCGCCCATCATGGCCTTGAAACCCGAGGGACGGTACTGCGCATCGAGTTCGCGGAAGCGAGTCTCATCCTTGATGACTTCGCGCTCCTTGACGGGCGCGTCGCCGGGATCGACGACGACGTAGGACTCGAAGTAGAGGACGGCTTCGAGCTCACGCAGGCTGATGTCGAGCAGGTGGCCGATGCGGCTGGGCAGGCCCTTGAAGAACCAGACGTGCGAGCAGGGGCTGGCGAGCTCGATGTGGCCGAGGCGCTCGCGGCGAACCTTGGAGAGCGTGACTTCGACGCCGCACTTATCGCAGATGACGCCGCGATGCTTCATGCGCTTGTACTTGCCGCAGAGGCACTCCCAGTCCGTGATGGGGCCAAAGATGCGCGCGCAGAACAGGCCATCGCGCTCCGGCTTGAAGGTGCGGTAGTTGATGGTTTCCGGCTTCGTGACTTCGCCATGCGACCAGGAGCGGATCTTCTCCGGGGAGGCGAGCTGAATCTGGATAGCGTCGAAGTCGATGATGGGACCGAGGAGTTCGAAGGGGCTGGAGCGGAACATAGTGGGCGTCTCCGTTGTGGCAGCGTAGGCTGCGGTTGCGTATCTGTTCCGCGATGACTTTCGGCGCATCGCGATGCCGGTGGTTCTGTTACAGGTGCCTATTCAGTTGTCAGTTCTCAGTGGTCAGTGATCGGAGCTTGTGGCGGGAAGTGGGCGGCTGAGAGACCCGCCCACTTCCGTAAAGCGTTAGTCGGCTGCCGCGATGGACGGCAGGGGTACCTTCTTCTGGTCGGCGAGCTTGATCAGCTCGACGTCGAGGCAAAGGGACTGCAGCTCGCGGATAAGTACGTTGAACGACTCGGGCACACCAGGTTCGATCGCGGCCTCGCCCTTGACGATGGCCTCGTAGATCTTGGTGCGGCCGAAGACGTCGTCGGATTTGGCGGTGAGCAGCTCCTGCAGGATGTAGGCTGCGCCGTAAGCTTCGAGCGCCCAGACTTCCATCTCGCCGAAACGCTGTCCGCCGAATTGCGCCTTACCGCCCAGCGGCTGCTGGGTGATGAGCGAGTATGGCCCGATGGAACGCGCGTGGATCTTGTCGTCGACAAGATGCGAAAGCTTGAGCATATAGATGTAGCCAACGGTAGCGGGCTGCTCGAACTCTTCGCCGAGCATGCCATCGAACAGCGGTGTCTTGCCCGAGCTGGGGAGGCCAGCGGCCTTGAGCAGCGCCTTGATCTCCGTCTCGCGTGCACCGTCGAAGACCGCGGTGCCGAACCAGATGCCACGCTTCATGCCGGCGGCAACCCGAAGGGTCTGGGTGTCGTCGAGGTCAAGAAGCTGGTTGAGTGCGGCGGTTCCGGCAAAGCGCGCCTTGAAGAGCTCGCGGACTTCGCTAGCCTTGGTCATCGTTTCCGCAGCGTCGGCGATCTGTTTGCCCAGGGTATGGGCGGCCCAGCCGAGGTGTGTCTCGAGGATCTGCCCGACGTTCATACGGGAAGGCACGCCGAGCGGATTGAGGACGATCTCGACAGGCGTTCCATCCGGCAGGTACGGCATATCCTCCTCGGGCAGGATGCGCGCGATGACGCCCTTGTTCCCGTGACGGCCGGCCATCTTGTCGCCGACCGAAAGCTTGCGCTTCATGGCGATGTAGACCTTGACCATCTTGATGACGCCCGGGGAGAGCTCGTCGCCCTTCTGCATCTTGCCGATCTTCTCGTTGGTGATCTTGCGGAGAACATCGATTTGACGCGAAGTCATCTCTTCGATCTCATCGATCTGCTCATTCACGCGCGGGTCTTTATCTGCATACCGTATGCGCTTGAGGTTGCGGGTCGAGATGAGCTCGATGGTGTCGCGGTTGAGGACGTCGCCCTTGTTGAGCAGCTTCTTATTGGTGCGCTCGTCGTGCAGGTCGGCGAGAACCTCTCGGTTGCCGAGAATCGCTTCGAGACGCTTGAGGCGCTCGTCGGTGAGAATACGAATCTCGTCGGCGAGGTTGCGCTCCAGCTTTTCGATCTGTTCCTGCTCGATCTGCTTGGCGCGCTCATCCTTTTCCTGACCCTTGCGGGAGAAGATGCGGACGTCGACGACGGTGCCTTCGATACCCGGAGGGCACGTGAGCGAGGCGTCGCGAACGTCGCCGGCCTTCTCGCCGAAGATGGCGCGGAGGAGCTTTTCTTCCGGCGTGAGCTGAGTTTCGCCCTTAGGCGTCACCTTGCCGACGAGGATGTCGTTGTGGCCGACCTTCGCGCCGATGCGAATGATGCCCGACTCATCGAGATCGCGCAGGGCGTGCTCGCTGACGTTGGGAATATCGCGGGTGATCTCTTCCGGCCCGAGCTTGGTGTCGCGCGCTTCGATTTCGAACTCCTCGATGTGGATCGAGGTGTAGTAGTCGTCGCGAACGAGCTTCTCGGAGATGAGAATGGCGTCCTCGAAGTTGTACCCGCGCCAGGGCATGAACGCGACCAGGACGTTGCGGCCGAGGCCGAGTTCGCCCTGCTCCGTGCATGGCCCGTCGGCGATGACCTGGCCTTTGATGACGCGGTCGCCGTGGCGAACAATCGGCTTCTGGTTGATGCAGGTGTTCTGGTTGGAACGCTTGAACTTCGTCAACTGATAGATGTCGGAGCCGACCTCACGCGAGAGCTGCGTGGGGTGATGCTCGCCTTCTACGCGGACGATGATGCGCTCGGAGTCGACCGAATCGACGATACCGTTGCGCTTGGCCAGGATCACGGCGCCGGAGTCGCGGGCGGTGACACCCTCCATGCCGGTTCCGACGAAAGGAGCTTCGGAGACCAGCAGCGGAACGGACTGGCGCTGCATGTTGGCGCCCATCAGAGCGCGGTTGGCGTCGTCGTGCTCGAGGAACGGAACCAGCGAGGCGGCAACCGAAACGAGCTGCTTGGGCGAGACATCGACGTAGTCAACATCGGCCTTGGGCACGAGGACGAAGTTGCCCTGGCGACGCGCATCGACAACGTTCTGCACGATGTTGAGCTTCGCATCGAGCTCGATGTTGGCCTGCGCGATCGTGTGCCGGTCTTCCTCCCACGCGGAGAGATAGAAGCTGAAAGGCTCCAGTTCCATCGGCCGCTTCTTATCCTTCTTGAGCTGCTCGTTGAGCTTGCGCGCTTCGTTTACTTCGAGGTGGTCGCCCTGGCGCAGTCCGGATTCGCCGGCGTTGGAAACCGAGACGAAGTCGAGCACCTTGCCGTCCTTGACGCGGCGGTAAGGCGACTCGATGAAGCCGTACTCGTTGATGCGCGCGAAGCACGAGAGTGAACTGATCAGGCCGATGTTCGGGCCTTCTGGCGTCTCAATCGGGCAGATGCGTCCGTAGTGAGTCGGGTGCACGTCGCGGACTTCGAAGCCGGCGCGCTCGCGGGACAGACCACCAGGCCCAAGGGCCGACAGGCGGCGCTTGTGGGTGATCTCGGAGAGCGGGTTGGTCTGGTCCATGAACTGCGAGAGCTGGGAGGAGCCGAAGAACTCGCGGATCGCGGCCATGACGGGCTTGGCGTTGATGAGGTCGTGCGGCATGGCCGTCGACATCTCCTGGTAGACCGACATCTTCTCCTTGATGGCGCGTTCCATGCGGACGAGGCCGATGCGGAACTGGTTCTCCATCAACTCGCCGACCGCGCGCACGCGGCGGTTGCCGAGATGATCGATGTCGTCAACGGTGCCGATGTTCTTGCGCAGCTTCAGGAGATAGCGGATCGTCCCGTAGAAGTCCTCGGGCGTGAGCGTGCGCTTGTCGAGGCCCGTGGCGTCCTGGTTCTCGTACAGCTTGATGTTGAACTTCAGACGGCCGACGCGCGAGAAGTCGTACTTGCGCGGATCGAAAAACATGCCTTCAAAGAGCGCCGAGGCGGTGTCGAGGGTCGGCGGGTCGCCGGGACGCAGCTTGCGGTAGATCTCGATGAGCGCTTCCTCGGGCTTGCGCACGGAGTCGCGGCGAAGAGTGTTGGTGATGATGTTGCCCACGTCATCGCGCTCGGGGAAGAAGACCTCGATGGAGGTGACGCCGGACTGGAGAATCTTGTGCAGCTTGTCGGCGGTGAGCTCCTGGTTGGCCTCGTAGAGCAGCTCGCCGGTGGTGAGGTCGACGACGTCGGAGGCGGTCATGGCGCCATCGAACTCGGAGCTTTCGACCTCGACTGCGGCGATCTTGTGCGAACGCAGCAGCTTCATCGAGTGCGCGGAGATTTTGCGCGTAGCGGGGGCAAGCTCCTCACTCTTGGCGGTGATGGCGTGGGCCGGCCGTGTTCCCTGCAGGTTGGTCGATTGACCTTCCGGGGTCACCTTCCAGCTCAGCTTGCCGTCGGCGATGGAGATGGAGTCAACCGTGTAGAAGGTCTTGAGGATCTCTTCGTCCGTACGGAGGCCGAGTGCGCGCAGGAAGATGGTGCCGAGGAACTTACGCTTGCGGTCGATGCGGACGTAGAGCGTGTTTTTCTGGTCGTACTCGAACTCGACCCAGCTGCCGCGGTACGGAATGATCTTGCCGAGGAAGTAGGTGCGGTTGTTGGCCGTCTCGAAGAAGACGCCGGGCGAACGGTGGAGCTGGCTGACGATCACGCGCTCCGTGCCGTTGACGATGAAGGTGCCGTTCTGGCTCATCAGCGGGATGTCGCCGAAGAAGACTTCCTGCTCCTTCATGTCGCGCAGGCTCTTGACGCCTGTCTCGGGGTCCTTGTCGTAGATCTTCAGACGGATGGTGACCTTGAGCGGTGCGGAGTAGGTCATGCCACGCTCTTCGCACTCAGCCTGGTCGTACTTCAACTGCAGGCCGACGGGGTCGCCGCACTTGGTGCAGAAGTCCGGGGTGTTCTTGTTATAGGTTCCGCAGAACGAGCAGAGAACGTCGCCCGGGTGGAACGGGTCGGTGATGACCATGTGGCCGCAGTTGGAGCAGGCAGTACGCAGGTGGTTGAGACCCTTGAGGTAGCCGCACTTGCACTCCCAGTTGCCGATGGAGAAGTCAACGAACTCGAGTTCCGACACATTGCGGAAGTCTGTGATCGGGAAGACCGATGTAAAGACGGACTGCAGGCCGTTGTCTTCGCGCTCCTGAGGGAGCTTGTCCATCTGCAGGAAGCGCTCGTAGCTGCGGCGCTGAACCTCGATGAGGTTCGGAATCTGGATGGAGGTAGGAATCTTGGAAAAATCGAGGCGGCTGCGGATCGCGCGCATTTCGCTGGGCATGAATGAGTCTCCTGAACATCTATTCGAGGCCTTCGCCGGTCGCTGCCGCTGTAGGGAACCTGCGGGCTGCGTTCGAAGGTGGAGAGCCGCGATGCAGCTCTCCGGGTTTGGTTCCGATTGCGCTTGGTAAGCCTCGCCGCCCTCGATGCGGTCTGGCCTGTGCGCCTGATACTGGTTTCTACTTCAACTACGCTGGCGAAATTTTTAACTTTCGCCGGACTGCGAGAACTGCTATAAAGTGCGCGTGTGGACGATTTCCTGGGCTTCCGGGTGGGGCTGGGATGGTTGTGTGCACAGACACGGAAAAGCGCTCGCAGGGACAGCATCTCCCGTGAGCGCAAATACCGACTTGTGCACTATTTCTGTACCTGAATGGATGCCTGCCACCCTTTGAAGCTCGCCTAGCCTCAAGGTTTTGCTGCCGCTACTGTTCCTGTGTCACCATGCTGTCCGCCGCCAGAGAGCATGATGGCCGGCCCCGTAGCCCGCGCACGCGGGATGGACCGGAAGATTGCCGTAGATTATGTTTCGAAAGTCGTAGGTGTCCGGAAGCGCTGTCTGCCTATTAGCACACCAAGGCAGAGGCGGTTCTCCAACGAGAAGGATACAACTTTTCGCGCAGGAGTGCAAGCACGGCTTCCAGCGAGAAAGAAGCACCGGGGCCGAAGCCCCGGTTTCGCCGGAAGTCCAGCTTTTTGCAGGACTTACTTGATTTCGACGGTTGCGATGCCTTCGAACTTCTTGGCGATCGCAGCCGCGTCTTCCTTCGAAATATTCTCCTTCAAGGGCTTGGGCGCGCCGTCGACCAGGTCCTTGGCTTCCTTCAAGCCCAGGGCGGTGACTTCGCGAACAGCCTTGATGGTGGAGATCTTGTTCGCGCCGGCATCCTTGAGGATGACGGTGAACTCGGTCTTCTCTTCGACTGGTGCGGCCGCTGCCGCTCCGCCGCCGCCGGCTGCCGGGGCTGCAACTGCTGCCGCCGCCGAGACGCCGAGACGGGCTTCTAACTTCTTAACCAGCTCGGATGCCTCGAGAAGGCTGAGCGAAACGATCTGATCTTCCAACTGTTGAATGTCTGCCATTTTATTTCTCCTAAATTTGAGTCAGAACTTTTCGTGGTGCCGATTTGTGTCCCCGAAGACTAACTTCTCCTTCGGCTGCTTCGGTCCTTCGGGTTTCCGTTGCGCCCAGACAAGCGCACCCGAGGAAATGAAGCGAAACTCTATGCGCCTTCCACCGGCTCGCTTGCGGCGGCTTCGCCAGCCTGCGATGCGGTTGCGTTCTCCGGTTGCGCGGCGCCCGAAGGCTGCTCGCCCGCAGCTGCCTCTTCTGCATGTACTGCCTCGACAGCCGCGACTTCTGCGGCTGGCGCTTCTGCCGCGGACGATTCAGCCGCAACGGCTTCGCCGGCCTGCGATGCGGTTGCGTTTTCCGGCTGCGCTGCTCCCGAAGGCTGCTCGCCGGCGGCTGCTTCTTCTGCATGGGCAGCGACGGCGACGGGCGTGGGAGCTTCAGCTACGGGTGCGGCTGCCGGACCGGCAAACTTGCCCTGCTCGACGGCCTGATTGATCACTACGGCGAGGTCGCGGCCGGCGGCGTTGATGACCGTGGCCAGGCGCTGCGCGGGGGATTGAATCAGGAAGAGGAGCTTCGAGAAGAGTTCTTCCTTGCCCGGCAGCGTGGCAAGCGCCTTGATCTCATCGATCGAGATGACCTTGCCGTCGACGATGCCCAGCTTGAACGTGAATTCCGCGTTGTCCTTGACCCAGGTGGAGAGCGCCTTGGCGAGGGCAACCGGATCGCCCGAGGTGTAGGCGACGGAGGAAACACCTTTGAGGCCCTGCAGTGCGGCTTCAATCTTGGTGCCCTGCGCGGCGCGCGCGGCCAGCTTGTTCTTGACGACGTGGTAGCTGCCGCCAGCCTCGCGGATGGTCTTGCGCAGGTCGTAGTCCTTCGAGGCGGTGAGTTTCGCGAATGTACCGATAATGGCAGACGTGGAGTGCTCGAGCTCGCTGGCGAGGGCGGTCACTTTCTCCGTCTTTTTTGCTCTGGTCAATGGCATTTTGGAACCTAGCCTTTAGCTGCTAGCCCGGGAAGTACATCCGGCCCCTGCTAGCTTTGAAATTACGCCGCATGTTCGGCGGAAATCTGTTTGGCAAGCCAGCTAAAACGATAGCCGGCGGCTGCCTCTACGCCTTGCCCGCTGCTTCCGTAACAGTCGAGTCAAGCTGAATGCCGGGGCCCATCGTCGAGCTGATGAAGATGCCCTTGACGTACTTGCCCTTGGCAGCGGACGGCTTGGCCTTCAGCACGGAAGTGATGACGGTCATGGCGTTGTCGACCAGCTTTTGCGGGTCGAACGAAAGCTTGCCGACGGGAACGTGGACGAGCGCCGTCTTGTCGGTGCGGAACTCGACTTTACCAGCCTTGATCTCCTTGATGGCGGAGACTACGTCGGTGGTGACGGTTCCGGTCTTGGGGTTGGGCATCAGGCCTTTGGGGCCGAGCACCTTGCCCAGGCGGCCGACAGACTTCATCATGTCGGGAGTCGCGATCAGGGCGTCGAAGGCGGTCCAATTTTCCTTCTGGATCTTCTCGACCAGCTCATCGCCACCGAAGAACTCGGCTCCGGCCGCTTTGGCATCGGCGATTTTATCGCCCGAGGCGATCACCGCGACAATCTTCGACTTGCCAAGGCCGTGCGGGAGGACGACCGTGCCGCGGACCATCTGGTCGGCATGCTTAGGGTCGACGCCAAGACGCATGGTCAGATCGACGGTCTCGTCGAACTTGGCGTACTTGGCTTTCTTCAGGAGGGGGACCGCATCGATCAGGGTGTACGGGCGGGGCTCAACGAGCGCACGCGCCTTCACCAGATTCTTTGAGAGCTTTCTTGACATTTTTCCTCGTCTCCCACCGCTCGAACCAAGCAGCGACTGTTGCGCGCTGAACCCATCCGGAATTGCTTTTCTTCAACTGCTGGCTGGATGAGCCGTTCGGCCGTGGTACGTGTGACTGGCCACCGCCTGAGGCGGTGGCACTCTTACGAGTATGTCAACTCATGGCGTGTTCTGTCAACTCAAACTCTTGCCAATTGCCAAAATTTTAAACTTGCGCGCAATCGAAGGTGTGAAGTACTCGGCCTTAATCCTCTCATAATGAGAACGCTGCTGCCTCCGCCACATTGCAGTATCAAGACAATGAAATCGCTCAAGCAGTTTTTCATACAATTCAGGATCGCGCTCCCGAAGCAAATCCTCGGCAAATCGCTCAGTGACTTTCGTCTCCCAAGTCGCCAATCCTCTAATTCCGAACGACCGCCCAATCCTCACTTTCAACTGGCAGTGAATCATCTCGCGCCGAAAATTCAAATACTCAGTCTCTTCCTCAATTTCGAGCAACCGTGCTTCGACATCGCGTAGCTGGGATAACAATTCCTCATCTCCAGATGTGGGCTCAATCAATACCGTCGTACATTGAGCCCTCTCGAAGTCCTTCACAAGTTCCCTTGCGCTTTCACGCTGCGCAGCCATGTTCCTAAACTTCTCGATCGTCCGCCGCATGTGATCTTCTGAGTCCATCTCGAAAAACTCTTTGCCGCCGCCTCGCACGACCCTCCGGGTTGAGAGCAGTCGGTGAAAGAATGATTCACAGACGCTTTCGCAATCTGTCTCCACTACTTCAAAAAGAAAAAGTCCCTGTGAACTCCCGCCATTCAACTGCCGTATTCTTGGCTCGGTGTCGTCGGACCGCGTGCGGCCAATCTTGAAGACATTCGACTGTCCCTCACGAAGCACATACACAGGCATATCTCATCCTCCACTACACACTGTACAAGCGAATAGACGGCGAATCAGTGGAAAACTCAAAATTAAGGCGTGAGTGCTCCAAATAGGTGCGCCGGAGTGTCGTGCGCTACTCCCAAATCCGCGACATCACCAGTTCGAACCCGGCGATAGGGCCGGTCCCCTGGACGGAGGTGGGGTGGGCGAGGAGTTCGGGCTCTCCGCCCGGGCGGTAGATGGTGACGGACTTCTCGATGGGGTCGATGAGCCAGGCGAGGTCTGCGCCGTTGGCGATCCACATCTGCATCTTTTTCTGCAGAGGCGCGAGCCGATCCGATTCTGAGCGAACCTCAATTACGAACTCAGGGCAAGTCCTGGCGAAACGCTTCAGTTCCTCGACATGCAGCGCATTCCACCGCCGCGAACTCATCCAGGCAGCATCCGCGGCACGAACCGAGCTATCTGGAAGTTTGAAACCTGTAGTGGGACCATACGCTTCGCCTCTACCATCCTTGCGAGCCCAAATTCCTAGCTCCAAATAGACGCGACTTTCGACTCGGCCGCCCCCCGTTCCTGTCGGCGACATCACAATAAGCTCTCCATTCGCGTCGCGCTCCAGGCGTAACGAATCATTCTCGGCCGAAAGGCGCAAGAGTTCGTCATCCGTTATCGGACGATCCAGGCTGATGCGAATCGGGAGTTCAACTTCGTTGAATGCGAAGTTCATGGAGACAGTCTACTCCCGCATCCACCAACTAATCCCAAATTCTCGACATCACCAGTTCGAATCCGGCGATGGGGCCTGTGCCCTGGACGGAGGTGGGGTGGGCGAGGTGTTCGGGCTGGTCGCCGGGGCGGTAGATGGTGACGGATTTCTCCTCAGCGTCAATCAGCCAGATGAGTTCGACGCCGTTAGCAAGCCACTTTCGCACCTTCTCCTGCCGCTCGCCCGGTTCGTCGAACGGGCCATCGATCTCAGCGACAAAGTCCGGGCTGCAATGCGGGAAGCCCTTTCGATCGGCGTCCGTAAAACGATTCAGTTTGTCCTTGCTGAGCCATGCTATGTACGCGCCAAGCATGGAGCCATCCGGCAAACAAAAGCCAACGCCCGAAAGGACTTCACCCCGACCGACTGATTCGGACCAAAGGTGCAGGTCGAGAGCCACGTCTGATTTGATTCCACCAACCAGAGTCCCTGGGATTGGCTTAATGTGGATGTCGCCGTTCGCCTCTCGCTCGATCCATAGGACGTCATTGCGTTCGCAGAAAATGAGCAGTTCATCGTCCGTCATCGGCGCAGGTGGCCGGAAGCGGATTGGCAATGGCATCTCTGCAACGGGGAGATTCATGGGCACAGTCTACTCCGGGTTTCGTCGAACCGCGCCTGAACTTGGCAATCGGACCGCGCATTCATTAGAGTGACGTGACCGGGAGTGCGCGCGCCTGAGGGGGTTGGGATGCAGGATGTGAAGACGGTGAACGACGCGTTCCTGAAGGTCAGCGGGCGCGGCGACAAGGTTGTCTGGCGGTGGCAGGATAAGGATGGCGCGTGGAAGCCGATCTGGTCGGCGGGCGTCTACGGGCGGGTGCGCGCGCTGGCCAAAGTGCTGGCGGGATGGGGCGTGGGCAAGGGCGATCGCGTCGCTCTGCTGAGCGAGAACCGCTGGGAGTGGCCGGTGACCGACTTCGCGGTACTGGCGCTGGGAGCGGTCGACGTGCCGCTGTATCTGACGCTCACGGTGGAGCAGGTCGGCTATATGCTGCGCGACTCGGGCGCGAAGGTTGCGGTGGTGTCGTCGGGGGAGCAGTACGAGAAGCTGGCGGCGGCTGGCGATCTGCCGGCGCTCGAGCATGTGGTGGTAATGGATGAAGGCGAATTTGAGGGCGCCGAGAGCTTCAGCGCACTGATGGCTGAAGCGGTCGACCTGCAGGAGCGCGATCCGGAGTTCGACGCACGGGTTCGCGAGGTCAAGCCAGAGGACCTGGCGACCATCATCTACACCTCGGGGACGACCGGCGAGCCGAAGGGCGTGATGCTGACCCACGGCAATCTGGCGAGCAACTTCACGCTGTCGACGATTCCGTTCGGGTTCAGCGAAAAGGACACATGCATCTCGTTTCTGCCGCTGTCGCACGTGACGGCGAGGCATTTGGATTACGCGTTGATGTGCGATGGCTCGACGCTGGCGTATTGCCCGACGTTCGATCAGATCAAGGCGGCGATGGAAGCGGTGAAGCCGACAATCTTTGTGGCGGTGCCGCGGGTGTACGAGAAGATTCGCCAGGGCGTCGAAGGCAAGTCGCACGGGCTGAAGAAGAGGATTCTGAACTGGGCGCTGAGCGTGGGCAAAGACCAGCGGCCGGCGACGCTTGCGGGCAGAAAACCGGCCGGCTTCGACTGGATGGTAGCGGACAAGCTGGTGTTTTCGAAGATCCGCGACGCGTTTGGCGGACGCGTGGAGTGGTTCGTCTCGGGCGGCGCGCCGCTGGGGATGGATACGGCAAGGTGGTTCGCCGACGTGGGAATTCGCATCCTCGAAGGCTATGGGCTGACCGAGACTTCGCCGGTGATTGCCCTGAATACCCCGAAGAAGTACCGCATGGGCACAGTGGGTCCGGTGCTCGCGAATGTTGAGGTACGGTTTGCGCCGGACGGCGAATTGGAGGTGCGCGGGCCATCGGTCTTCAAGGGTTACTGGAACAAGCCGAAGGAGACGGCCGAGTCCTTCACAACGGATGGATGGCTGTGCACGGGAGACATTGGGAAGCTTGAGGATGGATTCCTCTCCATCACCGACCGCAAGAAGGAGTTGCTGAAGACCAGCGGAGGCAAGCTGATCGCCCCGCAGCCGATCGAGAACAAACTGAAGGCGCAGTCGCTGGTGGGGAATGCGGCGCTGGTGGGGGACAAGCACAAGTTCGCATGTGTTCTGATCTCGCCGAACTTCGCGACGCTGGATGGCTGGGCGAAGGTGCATGGCGTCTCGGCCGCCGACCGCAAGACGCTGGTGAAGGATAAGCAGGTGGTGGCGCGGTATCAGCGGATCGTGGACGAGGTGAATGCGATGCTGGCGCCGTTCGAGACCATCAAGCGCATGTCGGTGGTCCCGGACGAATGGTCGATCGAGACCGACGAACTGACGCCCAGCATGAAGCTGAAGCGGCGTGTGGTGGAGAAGAAGTACGCGGCGGAGATCGATGAATTCTATAAAGATGAGGCGACGGCGAAAGGTTAGGACTTCGCCGCGAATATTCTTGACTGCAAGCTCATCGCCGCCGACACTTAGAGGTTACCTGGGCCCGATCTTCGATCTTAAGAAAACGAGGTCTGGAATGAAATCGCCCATGCGGAAGCTTGCCGCTCTGCTGCTCAGCATCTGCCTACTGCTCTTCCCTAAGTCTGCCAAGGCGGATACTTTGCAAAACGATGCCAGGGACGCCGTCATCGCGATCGTCGCTGTCACCGCTGTCATTACCGTTGCCATCGTCTACGCAATCCGGCACGATCCCTCCATCAAAGGCTGCGCCACCTCCGGCCTCAACGGTCTCACCCTGACGAACGAAGGCAACCAGGAGACCTTCAGGCTCACTGGGGATACCGCAACGATCAAACCCGGCGACCGCGTCAAAGTCACTGGCAAGAAGAAGAAGAAAGACGCCGCAGCCACACGCAACTTCGTCGTCACGAAGTTCAACAAAGACTATGGCGCCTGCAAAGTCACTCCGTAACATCGCCACAGCGTAGGTTGCACGGACTATCTTTGCCTGCGATGCGTCGGATGGATGGGTGCGACATCCAATCCTGCATATGAGTCTGTTACGGCGGGCTGTGAGGAACGGACGGAGGTTTCTGAATCCCGTTCCGACGGGAGTTGGCGGCTTTGGAATGATCTTCAAAGTGCTGCCGCTGTTTCTGACAAACAAGGAAGAGCGCTTTCCACGGCGTCCGCTGGGGCCGTTTCGCACGGATGCATCGCTATTCGAGACTCCGCCGGCGAGTGGGCTGCGCGTGACGTGGCTGGGGCACTCGTCGATGCTGATCGAGATCGACGGCGTGCGCTTGCTGGTGGATCCGGTGTGGGATGAGCGCGCGGCGCCGGTGCAGTGGGCGGGGCCGAAGCGATTCTTTGCGCCGCCGCTGCGGCTTGAGGAGCTGCCGCGCATCGACGCGGTGCTGGTATCGCACGATCACTACGATCATCTGGGCGCGGGAACGGTGCGGCAGCTTGCGCAGTTGCAGCCGGATGCGCGCTGGGTAACGTCGCTGGGAGTGGGCGCGATTCTGCGGCGCTATGGAGTGCGGACGGAGAGGATCACGGAGTTGGATTGGACGGAGACAGTGTGTGTGGATGGAGCAGACGGCGCAACGTGCGCCATCACTTCCCTGCCCACGCGTCACTTCTCCGGACGG
>DASWCA010000492.1:0-4396 GCA_036390355.1 Acidobacteriaceae bacterium | reverse complement strand
GCTTTAGTGGCCGCGGATGGCCTTCTTGTGCCCATGCAGGCCGAGTATTTCGCCCTTGAAGGTATCTCGGAGCTGATGCAGACGCTCGACCGCGTGTCGCAGGCATTCAATCCGAAGCTCGCGCTCGAAGGCGTTCTGCTGACCATGTACGACGATCGCACCAACCTTTCGCAGCAGGTGACGGAGAATCTGCGCGCTTTCTTCGGCGAAAAGCTGCTGAAGACGACGATTCCGCGCAATATCCGCCTGGCCGAAGCGCCCAGCCACGGAAAGCCCGTGCAGCTCTACGACGGGCGATCGAAGGGCGCCGAAGCGTATACGGCGCTCGCCACGGAGCTGCTGGGCCGCAATGGAATCGCCAGTCCGAAGGAAGAAAAGAAGAAGAAGCAGAAGGCTGGGGAAGCCAAGGTGGTTCCCAAGTTCTGGCCGTACAACAAGTAAGCGAGGTACCAGGTTCGAGGTTCGAGGAGAAAACGAGGTGCTGGATGGGTTGGAATGGCGAAGTAGGCATCTGTGGCTAACGGGCAGAATGCGGGGATTCTTCGCTTCGCTCAGAATGACAAGCAGGAACTGAGAACTGAAATGAGGTTTGAGCTTGAGGTGCGAGCTGTGAGCGGGCGAAGGCGTTTTGGGAATCAGCTTTCGGCGGTTGGCTGTCAGGAAACGGTAGCGCTAGCGGTGTTGGTAGACCCACTCATCGCGATAAGACCGCGATGAATGGGGCACGGAGCGGAGTGGCGGGAACTCATGACGGAGAAGAGAGGCAAGTGACGATGGAAGCTAGTGCAACTCACACGGATTTGAAGAAGCGGGCGGCGCTGGGCAAGGGGATTGAATCTCTGCTGGGGCCGCGGCAGCCGGCTGCTCCCGTGGCCGACACTACGGGCAAGCCGCTGGAGATCGCGCTCGACCGCATCGAGCGCAATCCCAACCAGACGCGCACTACGTTTGACGAGGCGAAGCTGAAGGAACTTGCTGATTCCATTGCGGCTACAGGTGTGGTGCAGCCGATTGTAGTGCGCGAGATTGGCGGCGGGCGCTACCAGCTCATCATGGGCGAGCGGCGGTGGCGCGCCTCGCAGGCAGCTGGTAAGGCGACGATTCCGGCGATCGTGCGCCAGGTGAACGACGAGCAGGCGCTGGAGATGACGATCGTCGAGAACCTGCAGCGCGCCGATTTGAACCCGATGGAGCAGGCACGCGCGTTCGAACGGCTGAGCCGGGAGTTCAAGCTGACCCAGGAGCAGATCGCGCAGAGGACTGGAAAGGACCGTGCAACTGTCTCTAACTTCCTTCGTTTGTTGAAGTTGACGAAAAGCATCCAGAACCTGGTGGAGGACGGGACGCTGTCGTTTGGCCATGCGCGGGCGCTGCTGGCGCTGGACTCGTCGAAGAGTTTGACGGACGCGGTGGAGAGCATTCTCGGTAAGAGCCTGTCTGTCCGCCAGACGGAGGCCATGATCCAGGAAATGCTGAATCCGGAAGCGTGGGTCGAGAAGAAGGCTGCGGCGCCGCGACCGCAAGATCCCAACGTGCATGAGGCGCAGGAGCGGCTGCAGCGGCGGCTGGGGCTGAGGGTCCAGATCCAGGACAAGAAGGGCAGGGGCAGGGTGATTATCGAGTACTCGGGTGTCGGCGACTTCGACGCGATTTTGGCGGCGCTGGGGGAGTGAAGAGAAGTTGTCGGGGTGGGCGGTGTCGGTGGCCCCACTCATCGCGATAAAGCTGCGATGAATGGGGCACGGACGCTTGGGTTGAAGGGGCTAGTCAGGCGGTGTCGGTGGACCCACTCATCGCGATAAAGCTGCGATGAATGGGGCACGGATGCTTGGGTGGTTAGGGCTGGTCAGGCGGTGTCGGTAGACCCACTCATCGCGAGAAAGCTGCGATGAATGGGGCACGGACGCTTGGGTGGTTAGGGCTGATCAGGCGGGGTCGGTGGACCCACTCATCGCGATAAAGCTGCGATGAATGGGGCACGGGGACTTGGGTGGTTGGGGAAACGGATCGTGGATAATGAGTGGGCCACCGCCGACGCCCGTCATGAGCGATACAAATACTTTATATCGATCATGAAATGGGCATATACTGAGCGATAGAGAGGCCCGCTATCGCTCATGACATGGAACTGGCAAAACCCGGATTGGCCCAATTTCGTGTGGGAGCGTTCCCGGATTTTCTCTGCCGAAGAGCAGTTTCTCCTTGGTGCGGGCGTTGCCATCGGCACGGTCAAGCATCTGGGCGACGACGAACACAATCAGCTCCTCGTGGAGTTGATGAGCGGAGAGGCCGTGACCACGTCGGCCATTGAGGGTGAAGTCCTCAATCGGGCCAGTGTGCAGTCGTCCATCCTACGTCAGCTCGGACTGGAGTCTCCGGATAAACGGCGCGTCATGCCCGCGGAACAGGGCATTGCCGAAATGATGGTCGATCTTTACCGGTCGTTTTCGCAGCCTCTTTCCGATGAAATCCTGTTCGGCTGGCACCGGATGGTGACTTCCGGCAGGAAAGACCTCGCCGACATTGGAAGATACCGGACCAGCCTGGAACCGATGCAGGTAATCTCCGGTCCAGTCGGCGCGCCAACGGTACATTTTGAGGCTCCGCCCTGGAAACGAGTCCCGGCGGAAATGAGGCGGTTCATTTCATGGTTCAATCGTACTGCGCCACAAGGCAAGCAACCGTTGCCTGCCATCACACGCGCGGGAACGGCCCATCTATACTTCGAGTCGATCCATCCCTTTGAGGACGGCAACGGCCGGATTGGACGGGCTATTGCGGAAAAAGCGATGACGCAGGGCTTCGGCCAGCCGGTGCTTGTCTCTTTGGCGACGGCCATTCTGGCGCACCAAGAGAGCTATTATCAGGCTCTCGAAAGAGCGAATCGACAGAACGACATCACTGAATGGCTTCTCTGGTTCGCTGAAATTGCGCTGGAATCGCAGCGCCGGAGCATCGCGCAGGTGGAATTCATCATTGCCAAGACGAAGTTGCTGGACCGGCTGCGCGGCCAGATCAATGAACGGCAGCAGAAGGCGCTTCTTCGCATGTTCAGGGAGGGCCCGGAAGGATTCAAGGGTGATCTGAGTGCGGGCAACTACAGCACGATCACGGGCGCTTCCCCCGCTACAGCAACCCGCGACCTGGCCGACCTCGTGGAGAAGGGAGCACTCGTCCGCGGCGGCGAGCGTAAACACGCGCGATACGCGTTGAATCTGTTAAGGAAACGGGAGGTTTGAGCCTATGAGTGCCGAGATGAATGGGGCACGAGACTTGGGTTGAAGGGGCTGGTCAGGCGGGGTCGGTAGACCCACTCATCGCGATAAAGCTGCGATGAATGGGCACGGATGCTTGGGTTGAAGGGGCTGATCAGGCGGGGTCGGTGGACCCACTCATCGCGATAAAGCTGCGATGAATGGGGCACGGACGCTTGGGTGGTTGGGGCTGGTCAGGCGGGGTCGGTGGACCCACTCATCGCGATAAAGCCGCGATGAATGGGGCACGGGGACTTGGGTTGAAGGGGCTGGTCAGGCGGGGTCGGTAGACCCACTCATCGCGATAAAGCTGCGATGAATGGGGCACGGACACTTGGGTGGTTGGGGAAACGGATCGTGGATAATGAGTGGGCCACCTGCCTGTCAGCTAACAGCTCAAAGCAACCGCGAAGCGCTCGCGGGGGGTTCATACACCCGTAGCATAGACTCAAGAGGCAAGAATTCGTCTCAATGCGAGTGTCCCGATGACTCTCTCTTTCCGAATTCCGAAATTGTTCGTACTTTCGTTACGAATTATTCTCGTCGCTGCAGGGGCCCTTGCGCTCCAAGTGCACGCACAGACGGCGGTGCCGGCGCGCACGTTGATCCGTACCGGCCATCTGCTGGATGTGAAGACCGGGGCGGAGCCGGCGGGGCAGACGATTATTGTGAGCGGCGACAAGATTGCGGGGATTGCTCCGACCGCTTCGACGCCGGCGGGTGCGGGCGATACCGTGATCGATCTGTCGAAGATGACCGTGCTGCCGGGGCTGATCGATGTACACACGCACCTGACCATGGCGAACAATTTCGATCCGTACTTCGAGCTGTCGATGACGCCGGCGAAGGAGGCGATCCTCGGTGTGGAGAACGCGAAGGTGACGCTCGAGGCTGGATTCACGACGGTGCGCAATGTGGGTGCGAGCGCGTACACAGACGTGGCGCTGCGCGACGAGATCAACGAAGGCCACATTCCCGGGCCGCATATGCAGGTGTCCGGTCCGCCGCTGGGAATTACCGGCGGACACATGGATGAGAATCTGCTGCCGTATCAGTACCACGTACACGGCGACGGCGTGGCCGACGGTATTGCCGGCGTGCAGCACCAGGTGAGAGAGAACATCAAGTACGGCGCGGACCTT
>DASWCA010000491.1:0-7307 GCA_036390355.1 Acidobacteriaceae bacterium | reverse complement strand
GCAGGAGGCGCATTGCACTCCCGCGTGAATATGCGGCGCGTGATTGAATTTCACATGCGCCGAGGGGCTGTAGTTGTACACGCGTACCCACGGAATCTCTTCGCCACGCTGCGCATACGCGGCAATCTTCTTGATCTCAGGTTTGTCGGTATCGATCGCCTGGTGACAGGTCATGCAGAAAGTCACGCCGGGAACGCGCGCGTCGGGCCCCTGGTCCACACCAACGTGGCAAGTCTCACATTGCAAGCCGTTCGCGAGATGAACCTTGTGTGTGTAGGCGACGGGTTGCACCGGATGCTCCGGATGGAAGTCCAGAAAATCCGTTACAGCTGAGGCCGCCGAGGGGTGCGCTGTCGTGAAAACACCCGAGCTCACGTATAGAGATGGTTCCGCAGCGTCGGCATGTACCTGAGTGTCCGCGGGCGAAGGTGGCGCAGCCTTCACCAAGGCCCACACGCAGAAACCCAACACTAGTACCCCCACGAACCACTTTCGCCAACCCATCCAGACCCCTATTGAGAAAAGTTAGTGAAGGCCATAGTCAAAATCTTACACAGTTGATCAAAAATCGATATCTCTGAACGTAGGCTCTATTGTTCCAGCATCTTTCTCATGTTGGCTGGTACAAAAATGCCGGGGAAAACATCCTACTCTCAAGCGAAGTTCAAGAACGGCCGGCAGTCCACTTGCAACCGCGGCGTCAAAGGTGGAGACGCGACGAGGCCTTAGGTTGTTTACTTAGGGCTGTCTTCCTGCGGGACCTCCTCGCCTTCGTTGGGAAATGGCCATTTGCGCTCGAAGGGTTGCTGGGCTTCGCGCGTTTCTTTGGGGATTTTGTCGATCTTCAGATTTTCGAGGAAGTGGACGCCGAGCTTCCCTGCGACGGCGATGTCAATGTCACCGTCTTTGTCGAAGTCTTCGGCGATGATCTGGGTACCTACGCCTGCGGTGCCGCTGTAGGAGAGTGGGATGCGGGTGAATGTAGCATCGCGGTTGATCTTATAGGCGTAGATGACGTTGGGCTCGTAGGAGCCGGGGTCGTCGCCGTTGTGGCCGCGATAGCGCTTGCCGGTAATGAGATATGTGGAGCCGTCGCCGTCTAGATCAGCGAGTTTGAGAGCGTGGGACTGGGAGAAGGATTCGTCGATGGTGTGGCGGGCAAAGGTGCGGTGGGCGGGTGTGCCACCTTGTTCGAGCCAGTAGAGACCGTAGCTGTGTCCTTGGCCGCCCCAGAATGCGCTGTTACTGAAGCGCACTACTCCCCTGTTGGTTTCCAGCACCTCAACCATTGTGGGATCGTCGCCGTGGAATGAAGTAAATTCTCCGTTCGTAATCAGGAGCCCATAGGGCGCGCTCTGCTCGACCAGCACGGCGCGATTGCAATCGTCCGCGCCAATGCCAAGAAAGTTGCCGTTGCATTCGCCGGGTCCTGTATGCACGAATTTGTAGCCCACGTGATATCCGAAGCAGAACGTATTTAGAACATACTCCCAGTCCGCGCGGCCAAAGATGAACGCCTCTCCGTTCTGTGTCTGCCAGTCATATAGAGGACCGCGTCCAGTCCACCAGGGATTGAAGTGAACGTTCTCGATGCGGCCGATGTCATAGATCGCGTCGACCCAGATTCCGCGCCGCAGAGGCTGGCCGCAGATGTTCCTAATATTGTGGCGTTCATTGCGGCTGGCGTCGATTCCCTGGTAAGGGTTGAGAAGTTCCAGATCCAACGCGGCCGGATTCTTGCCCCGCATGGCGATCGTCCACGGATAGGCGATCGGCACTGCATCGGTTACCTGCTCCGGATAATAGATTGTCAAGCCCGCAATGGAGCTGTTCGTGTTCAGCGTGATGAACGGCTCTCCGTCTTCCTTGCCCCGGCCGGTAGTTGCAAGCAGCGCAGTTCCATCATCGCCCGGCTTGGGTTGCGTGCGATCGCGAAGTCCTGTGTGCGAAGGCACGCAGCTGTAAGATCCGCGCAAGGTGACTCCGTCGGGAACACTGAGAACTCCGCGAAACAAATAACGCCCCGGAGGAGCGTAGACGATACCGCCGCCAGCGCTGTGCGCGGAATCAAGCGCGCGCTGAAAGGCGGCCGTCTCGTCGCTGGCCCCGTCTCCGCGCGCGCCGAAGCTCTTGACATTCGTCTCAGAGGCAGCCGGTTCCACCTTGCCGGCGCGGGCTGCCGACGCCGGAGCAGTTCCCAGGAACCCCGCAACACCTGCTGCTCCCATGGACAATAAGTTGCGGCGAGTGTGCAAAGGCGAACCGCGCAGATCACTCTGCGGTTCCACGAAATCGTTCGCTACAGGTAAGTCCATTATTCTCCTCCCAACGCCGCCGGATTATTTCGCTGCTTGAGGCGCTGTTCATTCCGGCGGTCCCGATTGACCGAGGCTACAACCCGAAGACATAAAGAAGTGCAGGTGCCGCCTGTCTGCCCCCCGACCCGTTGGACATCACGGCCACGTATTCCTTGCCGTCTTTTCCCTTGTAGACAATCGGCACACAAAACCCGGGAGAGTTAAGCGCCGTTTCCCACAGAATCTTTCCCGTCTTCGAATCGAAGGCGCGGAACTTGTGATCGTCCGATCCTGCAATGAAAACAACCCCGCCGGCAGTCGCCGATGAGCCACCGGCACTCCCGCGCCCTGTGGTCGAAATCCCGAGAGCATCGAGTTCGGGATACGATCCAAACGGAACGCGCCACGCGATATCGCCAGTGTTTACGTTGACAGCCATGAATTCGCCCCACGGCGGGGCCGCGCACGGCCACGGTCCAATCTGGAACATCCCGTTATTGCCGGGCGGCGGCTTGTCCGGGCCAACGCGCTCGTAGGTGTAGTCTTCTCCGAAATAACCGTCGGACTGCGTCTTGACGAGCTTGTTGAGCATGCCATCGGCCTTGGTATTGATGAACAGGTAGCCCAGCGACGGATCGTAGGACATGCCCCACCAGTTGCTGCCGCCGGTCCAGCCCGGGAAGATCACACGCAACTTGGGCCCATACTCGGGAAAAGGCCCGCCGGTCATGACGCCGCCTTCCAGCGAGAGCAGATCCTTGCATGCTTTGTCGTGTTCCGGTGTCAGCTTCGCAAGCTCATCCGGCGCGAAGGATACACGTGTCAAGGGCGGTGGTTTCACAGGGACGGGCTGTGTTGGCGAGGGATCGTCGCCCGGCGGAATGTTGTCGAGCGCCACCGGCTGCTCTACCACGTCGTAGATCGGCTTGCCTGTGAAGCGGTTCAGGATAAAGAGCAATCCCTGTTTCGTCACCTGCGCAACCGCGGGAATATCCTTGCCATGCTGCTTCACAGTGATCAGGACTGGCGCCGCGGTGTCGTCATAGTCCCAGTTGTCGTGGTGAACAGTTTGAAAATACCACTTCAGCTTTCCTGTCGCGGCATCCACCGCCACAACAGACGAACCGTACAGATTCGACCCATGGCGGTCGCCGCCGTAGAAGTCCGTCGTCGGCGTTCCCACAGGCAGAAACGCGATGCCGTTCTTCGTATCGACTGTGATGAGGCCCCAGGCATTCAATCCGCCGCGGCCCTGCCATTGGTCTTCCTGCCACACGTTATGGTTCAGTTCTCCGGGGCGCGGCAACGTGTGGAACGTCCACACGAGTTTGCCGGTCAAGACATCCCATGCACGAACATCGCCTGAAGGGCCTTTCGAGGGCATCTCCTGCAACTGGCATCCCGTGATCACAAGATTCTTGTAGATTGCCGGCGCCGAGGAGATCCCATAGTGCTTATCCGGAAAAGCGTCGGCAACTCCAGGCTTTACGTCCAGAACGCCGTTCGTTCCGAAGCTGGCAACCGCCACGCCCGTCTTGGCGTCCACCGCGATCAGGCGGCCGTCATTGGTGCCGACAAAAACCTCCGGGGCGTGCTTTCCATCACCCGTCCAATACGATATTCCGCGAGACGACGGAGAAGACGGCAGCATGAATTCCCAAAGCTTGCCGCCCGTCTCTGGGTTGAGTGCCACCAGCCGGTTGTACGGCGTAGAAAGATACATTGTGTTGCCCACCACGAGGGGAGTGGTTTTGGATGTGCGCACGCGGTTGCGCGCTGCGGCGGGCCGCGCCGCGCCTGCACCCTGCGCACTTGCAGATGCGTCCCCTGCACCTGGGCTGCCGGCACTTTGCACTTTTGCAGCGGCCGGTTCTGCCGGCGCCGCCGGTGCGCCCGGTCCGTTCGCTGCGCCTCCTTGTTGGTTCTGTCCTGCGCCCGCTCCCGCTCCCGCCCGGCGCCCGCCCGCGGCCTGCGCATCGGTCAGAGGAGCAGTCGAATCGAATGTCCACAGAAGCTTTAGTTTGGAAACGTTTGTCGTCTTGATCTGTTGCAACGGAGAAAAGCGCGAGCCGCCCGCATCGTGACTGTAGTTCGGCCAGTCGGTTTGCCCGTACACCATAGGGCACCCCGCGCTGGCGAGCAGGCTGATCCAAAACACGGTTCGAATGTTCATCCCTATTCCTCTCGTCCGGGGCGATACGCCGCGGCCGTCAACATGTAATCCGACTCGAAGCCATTCCCAGGTTTAACGGCAATTGCCGGCATATTACTCCACATGCTCTTCTCGGCTTGAGCTTGCCTGGGCAAAATCTATGTATTGTCAATTGCGCATTGTGCAAGATTAGTTGCGCGGTAGACGCATGCGAAGTATATCAATCGACCAACATCGATCGTCAAGTGTTTCGTTCGCAAATTGTGGCGACCTGACAATTTCCCCCGCGAATTTTGCCTTCGCCGCGCGTCTGGATCAACTTATATCTCCATCCATTCGTCAGATGTGTCATGGCATAATATGCACATGTAATTGCGTGCAGCGCAATATGAATTTGACGATCCCGGAGTTATACAGGCACACTGAATGCCGTACGGAATCAGGGGCATCCTCTCGACTCCCTGAATCCTGCGATCCAAACCCATGGAGTTCGGGAAGGGTAATAAGGCCGACTGGAGAAATCTATGTTCAAAGACAAGCAGTTCTCGAGGCGTGAAATGCTCTCGAGCGGGGCCAGGGCCGGCGCATTCACCATTCTCTCTTCCAGCGCTCTGGGGCGGGCCGGCGCACTGCCTCCGAGCGATAAGCTCAACATCGCGTTCATCGGAATCGGGATCACCGGGTGGACAAACATCCGCATGCTGGCAAGTCAGAACATCGTCGCTTTATGCGACGTCGATTGGCGCATGCCCGCCGAGCTAGGTGCGCGCGCCAACGATATGGCCTCCGCCACCATTCAGAAATACCCTGACGCGAAGCGCTTCGACGACTGGCGCATCATGCTCGACGAGATGGACAAGCAGATCGACGCAGTCGTCGTCTCCTCCTCCGACCACACTCATGCCGTCGCCGCACTGGCCGCCATGAAGCGCGGCAAGCACGTCTACTGCGAAAAGCCGCTTGCCCACAATATCGATGAAGTGCGCGCCATGATGAAGGCCGCGAAGAAATATCCCCATCAAGCCACGCAGACCGGCTTTCAGGGCCATGCCTCTGAGGACGTGCGCAGCATCGTCGAGTGGGTGCAGAACGGCGCCATTGGCGAAATCATGGAAGTGCACATCTTTCAGCAGGGCCGCCGCCCCGCGCCCGGCAACCGCACCGCCAACACAGCAGCTCCCAGTTCCGCCCCGAACGCCGGCCCAGGCCCCAATGGAACGGTTCGCCCAGGCGGCTTCCCCGCGCAGGACCAGATGGCGCACATCGACGATGTTGTGCCCGTACCACCGGAGGTCAAATGGGATCTCTGGCTCGGCCCCGCGCCTAACCGCAATTACAATCCCATGTACATCCCCCTCCGCTGGCGCAACTGGCTCGACTTCGGCACCGGCATCCTCGGCGATCATGGCCCGCACTTCTTCGATCCCGTCGTCTGGTCTCTCGATCTCGGCTTTCCCACGAGCATCGTCGCGGATACAGACGCAGAGTACGATCCCGCGACCAACAACCAGATGTTCCCGCGCACAGCCACGGTGCAGTACGATTTTCCCGCCAAGGGCAAGCGCGGCCCGGTCCACGTCACTTGGTTCGGCGATCTCACGCCCCCCATTCCTGACGGCTGGGATCCCAATCGTCCCCTCCCCGATGGCGGCGGCATTATCCTCGGCAGCAAGGGATCAATCGTCTATGGTCCCGTCTACAGCAGCAATCCCGGAGCCATCAAGCAGGCGTGGCTCGTTCCCGGCGATCTCGACAAATCTTACGTTCGTCCCGCTAAAACCCTCCCGCGCCCCGAGAGCCATTGGCTCGAATGGGCCGACGCCGCCAAGGCTGGCAAGCAGCCTTCGGGTAACTGGACCTATGGTGGCCTCGTCACGCAAATCTGCCTGCTCGGCAATGTCGCTATCCGCCTCAAGGGGCAAAAGCTGCTCTATGACGCCAAGGCCGAGCGCTTCACCAATTCCCACGAAGCCAACCAGCTCTTCGCGCGCACCTACCGTAAAGGTTGGGAACTACCTTCAATTTAGGACCATTGCCGCGGCGCCAAGAATGGACGGCGCACTGGGTCGACGGCGCCGGCGGGGCCAGTTGGTTTATTGCCGAACGCTGCCGCGAGAGGCCTCGTCGAAGGACCACGGTTCGCTGACAACTGCAATTCATTTCCATCTGAGGGCCACAATGAAACTCACCCCGCTCCTCCTTCTCGCCACACTCGCAACACCGAGGCTCATCGCTCAACCAGCAAACAACCCCATCCGAGTAGCCATCGTCGGCCTTGTCCATGGACACGTAAAAGGCTTCCTCGCTGCGCTCCCTAGGAACGCCAATGCCCAACTCGTAGCCATCGTCGAACCCAACACCACCCTCGCCCAGCAATACGCCTCCCAATATCACCTGCCACAATCCCTCTTCGACACGGACCTCGAGCACATGCTCACCACCCAACACCCGGACGCCGTCCTCGTCTACACCACCATCCAGGACCATCGACGCGTCATCGAGGCCGCCGCCAAACACAACGTCAGCTCCATGGTCGAGAAGCCTCTCTCCACCACCATGGACGACGCCCTCGCCATCCGCCGCGTCGCCCGCGAGCATCACGTCCAGGTCCTCGTCAACTACGAGACCACCTGGTACTCCTCCAACGCCGATGCCATCCGCGAAGCCCAATCCGGCAAGCTCGGCGAGGTCCGCAAGGTGGTCGTCCACGACGGGCACGAAGGCCCCAAAGAGATCGGCGTCGGCCCCGAGTGGCTCCCCTGGCTCACCGATCCCATCCAGAACGGAGCCGGAGCACTCTTTGATTTCGGCTGCTACGGAGCCGACCTGATGACCGTCCTCATGCACGGCCAGCCACC
>DASWCA010000490.1:0-5359 GCA_036390355.1 Acidobacteriaceae bacterium | reverse complement strand
GGGGCGGTCAGCGCGAACTGCACAGGTGCCCAACCCGGATTTGGGATGGGCCGAGATCTGCCATCCGTTCCATCCGCTTAAAGGCCAGCGATTTCCTGTACTGAAGACCCGTCGCGTCGGCGGAGTTGACACGCTGCTCCTGGGTCATATCGAGCGCGGCAGCTTCAGCATTGCCCGCGAATGGACCGACAGGGGCACGCCCTCGGTCCATAGCGGCGACGTCACAGTGTGCCGCTTCGATCTGGACATGCTGTTAGAGCTGATCGACTTGATCGACCAGCTTGACGTTTCCGCCTCGATGGTGTCATCCACCAAAGGAGCTTGATCAATGGATCGCCTTGTCCTACTATCAGACCAGTTTTTAACGTGGTCCGCTCATGGAAGATATTCCGTCGTCGGTCTTGCGCAGGCGTCGCGCCCAGTTGCTGCGGCAAATGCCGGCTTTGGAGACGCTCCTGCGTGGCTCGCTCATCGAGCGCTACAAGCGCTGCGGCAAACCCGGCTGCAAGTGCGCCGACGGCCCCGGTCATGGCCCCAAGTACTACCTGTCCGTGAGCCTTCCTGGGCGCCGCCCGCAAATGGACTACGTGCCTCAGGCCGATTACGCCGACGTCACCGAACGTTTGGGCAACTACCACAGGGTCCGCGAGATCATCGAAGAGATCTGCGAGATCAACCGCGAACTCTTACGCCGCCGCGAGGCGATCTGAGAGGCGGCGGTGAGCCACTCGTCGCTGTCGCTCACCCACTGCATCGATCCTCACCTGGCCGGCGTACTCATCGCCAACATGCTCGAGACCTGGCTCACCGCCGGGCCCGCGCTGGAACCGACCGAGGAGGCCGTCGATGAACACCAAGATCACCACTCAACATCTCAGCAAACCGGCGTACATCTATATCCGCCAGTCGACGCTGGCCCAGGTGCGGCACCATCAGGAGAGCACCGAGCGCCAATACGCGTTAAAGGACAAGGCGCTGGCATTGGGGTGGACCGAGACGGCGATCCGCACCCTGGATCGGGACCTCGGTCAGTCAGGCGCGCAGATGAAGGGCCGCGAGGACTTCAAGACGCTGGTGGCGGATGTCTCGATGGGGCAAGTGGGTGCAGTGTTTGCACTGGAAGTGTCGCGCCTTGCACGCTCGAACCTGGACTGGCATCGGTTGCTCGAACTGTGTGCACTCACCCACACCCTCGTGATCGATGCCGATGGTTGCTACGACCCGGGCGACTTCAACGACGGCCTGCTTCTTGGTCTCAAAGGAACGATGGCACAGGCCGAACTGCACTTCTTGCGCGGGCGCCTCCAGGGCGGCAAGCTGAACAAGGCACAGAAGGGTGAGTTGCGCTTTCCGCTGCCGGTCGGCTTGTGCTATGACGATGACGGCCGCATCGTCCTGGATCCCGATGACGAAGTGCGGGGCGCCGTGCAACTGGCATTCCGTCTGTTTCAGGAGACCGGCAGCGCATACGCGGTCGTCAAGCGCTTTGCCGAAGATGGTCTGCGCTTTCCCAAGCGCGCCTATGGAGGTGCCTGGGCAGGTCGACTCATCTGGGGACGCCTGAGTCACGAACGCGTGCTCGGATTGATCAGGAATCCATCGTATGCGGGCGTCTATGTCTTTGGACGATATCAGTATCGCCAGCGCATCACGCCTCAGGGAGAGGTACATAAGCGCGTGCAGCCGGTTCCGAAGGCGGACTGGCGTGTCCATCTGCCCGACCATCACGAAGGATACATCACCACGGAGGAATTCGAACGCAACCAGGCACGCCTGGCAAGCAACCGGACCAACGGCGAAGGTACCGTGCTCAGTGGTGCAGCACGTGAAGGACTGGCGCTGCTTCAGGGGCTGCTGATATGCGGCTGCTGTGGTCGGGCGCTGACCGTTCGCTACCAGGGCAACGGCGGTCTTTATCCGTTGTACCTGTGCAGTGCTCGCCGCCGCGAGGGTTTGGCCACCACCGATTGCATGAGCATGCGCGGCGATCTGCTTGACAATGCAATTGGCGAGGCCTTACTCACCGCCCTGCGGCCAGCCGAACTCAAACTTGCTGTGACCGCCCTGAACGAACTCGAGCAACGCGATCACGCCATCATGCGTCAGTGGGATATGCGCATCGAACGCGCCGGGTATGATGCCGCGCTCGCCGAACGGCGCTATCAGGAATGCGACCCGGCCAACCGTCTGGTCGCGGGTACCCTCGAGCGCCGGTGGAATGACGCGATGCTTCGCCTCGAGGCGACCAGGACCGAAGCCACCCGGTTCCAGAGCCAGAAGACCCGTGTCGCCACGTCCGAACAGAAGGCCCAGGTCCTCGCGCTGGCGCGCAATCTGCCGCGCCTCTGGCGTGCGCCCACAACCTCGGCCAAGGATCGCAAGCGTATGTTGCGACTGCTCATCCGGGACATCACCGTCGAGAAACTGTCCGCCACGAGACAAGCCGTGCTGCACATCCGCTGGCAGGGCAGCGCGTGTACTGACATCACTGTGGACCTGCCAAAGCCAGCTGCCGACGCAATGCGTTACCCCGCCGCGTTCGTCGAGCGGGTGCGCGTACTATCTCTGCATCTGCCTGACCGGAAAATCGTTGCACACCTCAATCAGGAAGGCCTGCGCAGCGCCTCTGGCAAATCGTTCACGCTTGAAATGGTCAAATGGATCCGTTACCGGTACGGAATTGAAGCAACCTGCTTCAAGCAGCCGGACGAGCTCACGGTACAGCAGCTCGCTCACCAGCTGGGCATCAGTACGTACGTCGTCTATTACTGGATCGAGCGCGAAGTCGTCCACGCCCGCAAGCTCGACGGGCGGGGACCGTGGTGGATCACGCTGAATCCCGCCAAGGAGCAGCAACTGCGGGACTGGGTACGCACGTCAAACCACCTGAAGCCGCAACATTCCCACACTCAACTGTGAGAGGTGCATTATGAAATCACCGTCGGTACGCCCAGCTTTCTCGTGCCGCCCTTGGCCTTCGGAATTTCCACCTGCTTCACCGGCGGCGGGAAGTACGATCCCGATGACATCCGGTTCCACAGTTTGTACAGATTTCCCGATAGGTTCTGCTCGAACATGGCGATCGTTTCATCGTCCACACCGGCAGCGCCGCGGTTGGCCTTCACCAACTGGTACGCCTCCCACACCGTTCGCTTCGCAATGCAATACGGTTTTGTTGATGTCATGTCACTCGTCCCCGCAATGCAGGTTGGCGACCTTCGTCAACCGGCTAACGCCGCCCCTTCGCTCCGCTCCCATTACAGAAGTTTCAACGCTACTACGGGCGACTCCGTCCCTCGCGCTGGCATCGGTATTCTTCCTTATGGTGTTGGTTTGCGGTAGGAATGCCCATTGCTGGGCACCCCCCGCGCAGATCCCAGCGCGCCCGATTCAGGCACTGGGCTCCTACCTTGGGTGCTTAACGGCAAATCTCTGGTCCGGCCACGGGGGAAGTATGCGAGGGCGCGGGAGCCATGTATCTGCAATTCGCGTCATCCGCTCCCACGACGTTCGGTCCTTCTGACTGCGCCGCCGTAGCGTGCGCATCCATAGCTCCCGGACGTGGTGGCGGAAGGCACTAAGTGCACGGAAGTTCGTGGGCACCGCATGATAGGCAAAGTACCCTTGAACCACCTGCTTGAGCCATTTCCCCTGCTCTGGAATCGGGTCATGCATACGCCTTCGGAACTCGCCCTTGAGCTGCCTGAGCTTCGCCCGCATGCGATCCCCGCGAGTCTTCCTGTGAAGCTGGAAGGCACCGCGGCGTGAGCGCCCGCAGATAAAGATGAAGCCCAGGAAGGTGAACGTCTCCGGCCGTCCAAGACCGCGCCGCTTTCGTCTGCCCGCTGCATTGCGGCCAAACTCCAGCAGCCTCGTCTTGTCCGGATGCAGCGCAAGCTCGAACTTCTCCAGCCTCGCTCGCATCGCGTCCCAGAAGTGTCTTGCATCAGCTTCGTGTTCGAAGCCGGCTACGATGTCATCGGCGTATCGCACGATGACAACATTGCCTTTGGCTTCCTTGCGGCGCCAACGCTCGGCCCAGAGATCAAAGGCGTAGTGCAGATACACGTTCGCGAACAGCGGTGATGCCACTGAACCCTGCGGGGTACCTGTATCACTTACGCTAAGCTCTCCATCTTCCAGAACGCCCGCCTTGAGCCACTTGCGCACAAGTCGGATGATGCGCTGGTCGCCAATCCGGTGCTCCAGAAAGCGGACCAGCCATTCCTGGCTCAGCCCGTCAAAGAAGTTCCGTATATCCGCGTCCAGTATCCAGTTCACTGGGGTGCGATCGATGGCTACCGACAACGCATCCAACGCATCATGTTGACTGCGCCCGGGCCGGAACCCGTACGAGAAGCCTATAAAGTCTTCTTCGTAGATAGCGTTGAGCACTTCCACCACCGCGCGCTGCACGATCTTGTCTTCCAGCGCGGCAATCCCCAGCGGGCGCTGCTTTCCATCCGGCTTCGGTATGTACTGCCGCCGAACGGGCAACGCCCGGTACGCGCCACTCTGTACCTGCGTGTGCAGGCGCAGGAGATTCTCTTCCAGCCCTGCCTCGAAGTACTGCCACGTCATGCCGTCCACGCCCGCAGCAGCATTGCGCTTGAGCGCATGGAACGACTCGCGCAGCAGATCGACAGTGACATGGTGTAGCAGTGCGGTGAACCGCTCCTTCTTCCGCTGCCTTGCAGCCTGCCGTACACGTTCCAGCCCATGTGACACGCTTTCCCGGTCCTGTGCCCGGCACGTGTTGGTCTGCCCCGTGTTCCCCTTGGTCCCCGCCCTTGGCTCCACCCACTCCGCAGCCGGTTTCCCGGCCTTGTTCGCAGGCTTCGTCGCTACTACGGCGGAGTCAGACGCGTACTCAACCAGCGTTGATGAGCCGGTCCCCAGTTGGCGCTGCCGGTATAGCGCACACCGTGCAGTAGCAGAAATGACTTCAGCCGCTGCCGGGCCTGCTTCAGGTCGTCTTTGGCAGCAGCCCACGCACGGGCCAGGTCCCTGAATGCTACACGGCTTGCCGAAGATGCGACGACAAGTTCATTTGCAAACGAATGGCAGCAGTTTGCGTTCGAAGAACATCGACGCACGATCGAAGACCGGCTAACGCAATGCGAACGTCTCGATAAAGCGCTGCGTGAGGCCGCAGTCAACTGGCGCTTCTATCCAGCCATACTCGGCCTGCAGGCGATGCGCGGCATCCAGTTCACCACTGCGGTGGGCATGATCGCCGAACTCGGAGATCTTTCGCGCTTTGAGCACCCACGGCAGCTGATGGCATGGCTTGGCGTTACGCCCTCCGAACACTCATCCGGTAACAAACGACGCCAGGGCAGCATCACCAAGAACGGCA
>DASWCA010000489.1:0-1788 GCA_036390355.1 Acidobacteriaceae bacterium | reverse complement strand
GTCCCAGATACCCCAGTGCCGCTACTGCAGCCAGCCCCCGTCTCGCCCGCCAGCCCGTCCCGGCCGCTGGTCCGTCCCACGCGCCAGCCCGTCTCGCCCGCCGGCCCGTCCCTCCGCTGGCCCGGGCGCGGACCCGGCGCGAACTCGGCCCGGGGCGGCGCGGTCCTCATCTGGCGCACTGGCATCTCAGATCCCACATTAACCGAGCCTCGAGCCGCACAACCGCAACGATGTAACATCATGGCGGTCCTATCCGCAACGATGTCACATTGTTGCGGTTATACGCGAGGCCGTGCCGCCGCGGTGCCCGGCCGACGCGGGAAAGACGAGGGCCACGGGACGCCCGGGGCATGAGATACCAAGCCACGCGGGCAACCGACCTGAACCGGTCGCACGCTGAAATCGTTCCAGTGAGTGGCGCCGGATCCTTGGTCCCTATTCCGTATCTACCCTCGATATGCTACTCATTGTGATGATCTGCTCTCGTCATGTCACATCACCCGTTCCAGGGCTGCGGTGAGGTTCAGTGGGAACCGACCTACCCGAGGAAGCGGACGTGCCACCAGACGGGCACGTGGATCGCCGAGACGATCAGACCGGAAGCGGCCGGACCGCCCGCCCCGGCAGTAGCGAAGCCGAGACGCGCAGCCACGAGGAGTGCTACAACGACTTGCGCGTAGCCGTTGCCGCAGAAAAATCCGTTACAGCGCAGCGGATCACGGCCGAGGAGCAGGCCGCGATAGACACATGGAACGAGAAGGTTACGGAATTCCGCTGGCTATGGGCGGAGTACCAGCGGAAGTGGCCGCCCGAGGAACGCAGGCCGGTCGATAGGTCGAGCGGTCCACCCGGCTCCTGGCGCGGCGAAGGCGGCAGGAGCCTGGAGGTTGAGGACAACAGCCGCGTCGATGCAGCGTGTGACAGGATTGTCGAACTGGAGCGAGAGAAGATCACGCCAGCGTTGCGTGCCGTGGAAAGCCAAGATCCAGACCGTCATTTGGTCGGCTTCGACGACCGCCGGAAAGGCCGTGACCGTATAAAAGAAAAGGTGTGCGACACTGTTAAAGAACGTGGCCGTTCTCTAGAGGATGCTGTTTCGCTGGTTCCTGATGCGATCCGTTGTACCTTTCAGTACCGGGAGTCTCGCTACACTGAGGGCGTCTGGACGGACATCACGCGTCTCAAAGACCAAGGTTTCGAGCTGGAAAAGATTAAGAATTGCTGGTCTAAAGAGGAGTACAAGGGCATTAATAGCCAGTGGATCGAGCCGGAAAGTGGTCAGCGGTTTGAAGTGCAGTTCCATACTTGCATCAGCTTCGAGGCGAAGCAACTCACGCATGACGCCTACAAGCTGCTCCGAACTCATCAAGTTGACAGATTTGAGGAGCTCGTCTTGGACGCATTTCAGAAGATGGTTGCCTCTGACGTTCCAGTCCCACCGGGAGCCGCAGATGTTCCAGATTATCCGTAGAGAGGTATAGATGCCAGATAAAGTTACGTACTATGCCGTTGTGGACGACCTGAGTAGCCGCGAACGGCCTGCAGGGGTGTTTCGTCGGACATACTTTGAATCTGGTGGTAGGCGCGATGAAGCGTTTACAAGAAATCTCGTTTGGGAGCGCAGCGCGTCGCTGGTCTCCGCCGAACGCGGTGACCTGCAGAACGACTTCTTCGAGATCACCGAGGATGAGGCCACCCAGCTCATGGAGCAACTCCGTATCCGGTGGAGTGGCACGAGCAACGCCTAACCCTGTCAGGCGACCTTCACCCGCTCGCGTGCCCCGCCCA
>DASWCA010000488.1:0-2714 GCA_036390355.1 Acidobacteriaceae bacterium | reverse complement strand
GCATCCTTGATGGATATGGACTTCGCGGTAAGTGGCCCGCTCGTCCGACGCCCGCGCCTTGTACCCGATGTTTGTCCATCGACTCGCACGTTTGCTGTACGCTTCCTTCAGACCTCGCCTCGCGGCGACAGCCCTTGCGTTATCGCTAACCCTTCACCTCCATCAGGTTGGGTAGAGGACTTTCACCTCCAAGCTACTGAGCATGCCCAGCACACCACTATTGCTTCGCCGTGACGCTATGATGTCGCGGCCTGCCACGCGATCGAAACGCCCATTCTACGATGCTCTGCGATTTCATACTGCGCCTCGCGGCAATCCCCAGAACGCCTCAGTCCGCCCGCTTGGACACTGCTGGCCAGCGTGCTCAGCCTGGCGGCAGCCGTCTAGGGCGGGACACGCAGTCCGCTCAAGTCTTGTTCGACGGTGCTTCGAAGAAGCCCGTTGCCTGAACGAGTCGGCCATCGGTGCCAAAGCGGCCGAAGCTGCTCCCCTTCACGAAGGCCCGGCCATCCTTGTCGTACATCGTCCAGAGGAAGAGTCCTTGGTCGTGATGCTCGAGAAAGCTGTCGTTTCTGAAGTATGCGCCCGTGAACTTCTGCTGCGATTGCGCGATGCGGACCATGAGTTCCTGTAGACCATGGGTCTGCGACGAAGGATCCGTGTACAAAATATTGTCGCTAACGCTTGATCGAAGCAGCTCTTCGCGTTCCGTTTCATGGATCGGCCCCCAAGCGCGCTGATACGCATTCCACGTTTTCAAGTGAATCTCGCTGTTCACGTGGCTTCTCCGCTTCGCTTGCTTGCGCGTCTTTGACGATATGACATAATCAGTAATAATGTCAGATCGCCAATTTGACAACCTCTTTCGAAAGAAAGGTGCGAGAAGATGTCTATTCCCGGCAGCAAGCATCAGCGCGTCGTCGAACGCGCGACGGAAGTGTTCTGCAGATATGGTTTTGCTCGCACCACAATGGGCGACATCGCGGAGCGCTGCGAAATCTCTCGGCCGGCGCTCTATCTGCTGTTTCCGGACAAGGAGGCCATCTTTACAGCGGTGGTCGAGCGGATGGACCAGGATAAGCTGGCCAGCATCCGTGCGGAGGTGGCGCATCTGAAAGATCTGCGTGGTAAGCTGCTTCACGCCTGCCTGTCATGGGGATGTCACGGCGTTGATCTTGCGGCCGCACACCCGGACGCCGCGGACCTGTTCGATCTGCGGTATCCCGTCGTTCAGCAGGTCTATCGAAATTTCCAGGGCCTCGTCGTCGAGCTCATCTCCGAGCGCTTCCGCACTGCGCGTCTGAAGATGACGCCGGAGCAGGCCGCGCGTGCGCTCGTCTTCAGCATGAGAGGTCTGCGCGAGACCGCGGCTGACAGGCGCGACATGCAGAATCTCATCACTTCGCTTGTCGACATCTTTGTTCGGGCGATCGAGCGCTGACCCCCGACTGAGAACGGAAATGTCCGCGGTTTTGAATGCAATTGGCACCCGACACGATTCGAACGTGTGATCTTTGCCTTCGGAGGGCAAACGCCAACCCAACCCTGCTGTCCACCGCCGACGGAAATTAAAGGGTTGGGCCAGTGCTTGGATGAGCCACGATGGATTTCATGAAAAGATTGGAAGCGAAACGCCAGCTTTCGGCGTAGCTCAAGTGGTGGGTTTTGGCCTAGGAAGGCCGAAGATGCTTGATCTTTCAATGTGGATTGACGGACTCCCTCTCCGCCAGCACCCACTCTTTCGGTCGAGCGTACCGCGCACAGACCTATTGGTATAGGTCGACTGCGTGCGCGTCGTAGATTTGGATATTGGGGCGAGCAAATCGGACATCTGCGCGGTCAGAGTGGTCACCATTTCGGAGCGCGCCGCTAGTTCTCGATCCAGACAGTCATGCCCGGCTCAAGGTCTGCCGACTCTAGCTGCGGGTCGAGGCGTAAGCGCAGTGTATTGCGGTCATGATCCCCAATTACCCGCTCGGCCTGCCAAGTGGCGAACGTTCCGAGCGGCCGCAGTTCGGTGATGACGGCTTTGGTTGGGCCATCGGTGCCGTTCCGAATCACGCTCGCCGTTTCTCCCATCGAGAGACGATTAAGATGATCTTCGCGCACATTGAACGAGAGCCATTGCTTGCCTGCCACCTCGACCATCAGGATCGGTTGGCCTGCGCGAACATTCTCGCCCACCTCTGCGGCAACGACGCTGACCACACCGTCGGCCGGAGCACGCAAGACCATCTTGTCAAGACGGCGTTCGAGCACAGTGACCGCGGCGGCCGCGGCCTGCACCTGCGCGTCGGCGATCGACCGTTCCTCCCGGGTCGGGCCCGCCGCGGCAGCATCGTAATTCGCCTGGGCCTCCGCCACATCGGCACGTGCGCTCGCGGCATCGTTTTCGGCCTGGTCAAGCGACTGCTGGGACTCAAAGCTCTGGCGTGCAAGCGTGCTGGTTCTTGTGAGCTGGGCCTGCACGTAGTCAAGGCGGGCGCGTGCCTTGGCGATTGCAGCTTTCAGCGAATCGACCTGTTCACGACGGACTCCGGCATAGACGTTGTTGCGATTTGCGGTTGCGGACGCCAGCGCGGCACGCGCCTGGTCCGCCTGTGCCGTCAACTCCACTGCGGAGAGCCGCGCCAGGACATCGCCCGCGTTCACATAGGTGCCCTTCTCGACCGCGATCGACATGAGTTGGCCGTTCACCTCCGGCTCCACCCTGA
>DASWCA010000487.1:0-9411 GCA_036390355.1 Acidobacteriaceae bacterium | reverse complement strand
GAGTGAACCAACCACGCGCGGAGTCTGCGCGGTGGGTAACTCTCCTTCGTCCCTCGACACAGCAACCTCGGACGGCGCCTGTCTTTGATGGTGTTCTCAGGCTCATCGCCAATCACCACGACCTCGCCATCTTCGAAAGCGCACCAGAAGTCAGGGCCCTTTGCTCCGCCGGCATTACCCGGCATCAACGCTCTCCTACGACCCTGTCCGACTCCCGCCATGACCGTCGCCTGTCGCGACGTTGAGGCCGCTACCCTCGCCCGTGACGGGTCTCCCCCGATTACTCCAACCACCTTTCCGACGTGCCGTGCCCACTACCCCGGCGGATCAAGCGGGTGCGCGTGTCGATCCGCGCCTTCGGGGCGCACTGCCACAACCTGACGTGGCCAATGAAGCACACAGTGCGGCGGCAGGCGAGCGTGACCGCAGTTCGGTGAATGGACAATTGCTCCTGAATTCTTGCGCTCAGTCTCGGTCACTCATCGGTCAATACGGTGGAAAATTAATGCGGATATTGTTCACCGACGGAAACGGACTTGTACGCTGGCGCAATCATGCTGGCGGCGTGCAACGAAACCATCGGAATTAGGAAGCAGACGGCAGCCACCACGACGTACAGGGTACTGACAGCAAACGTCGCGTTGAGCCTGCCATCTGATTGCCTTTCCGGCTGCCCTGGGCCTTTCTCGGCAGTCGGGGAAAGAATATATGCCTTGTTGCCGATCAGGCGCGACGTTACTCTGGCAGTGCATCTGACTAGCTTTTCCCCGGGACCGCAATGAAATGCCCGAAGTGCCAGCACGAGAACACTGCTAAGGCGAAGTTCTGCGAGGAGTGTGCTGCCCCGCTGGCCCGAGTCTGTGCCAGCTGCGGAAGCCAGGTTTCGTCAGCGGCCAAGTTCTGCCCCGAATGTGGCCATCCCCTGAAGTCAGTTGAGGACGATCCCCGCTTCGCCTCGCCCAGGACTTACACGCCCCAGCACCTTGTAGATAAGATCCTTACCTCAAGAGCAGCTCTCGAGGGTGAACGGAAGCAAGTCACGGTGTTGTTTGCCGATATTAAGGGTTCGATGGAGTTGCTTGCTGACCGCGACCCCGAGGACGCGCAGAAGCTTCTCGACCCAGTGCTCGAACGCATGATTGAGGCGGTCCACTACTACGAAGGCACCGTGAACAGGGTTATGGGCGACGGGATCATGGCGCTTTTCGGCGCGCCGCTCGCCCACGAGGATCATGCCGTGAGAGCGTGTTATGCGGCGCTCAGGATGCAAGAGACCGTGACGCGATATGCAGACGAGGTTCAGCGGTCTCAGGGGGTCCCGGTGACGATCCGAGTCGGACTAAACTCAGGGGAGATCGTCGTCTGTGCCATCGGCAATGATCTGCACATGGACTACACCGTGGTGGGCCAGACAGCGCACCTAGCGGCTCGCATGGAACAGATGGCAAAACCCGGTTCCGTGCTTACAACAGCCAACACCCTCAAATTGGCGGAAGGCTACGTCGCCATGAATCCCCTTGGCCCCATGCCGGTGAAGGGGCTCGCCGATCCCATACAAATTTACGAGGTTACCGGCGCAGGCGCCGCGCGAACTCGTCTCCAGGCCGCCGCCGGACGTGGCTTGACGCGCTTCGTCGGCCGCGACGTTGAGCTGGAGCAACTCCGCCGCGCGCAGCAGCTTGCCGGCCAGTGTCGCGGTCAGGTGGTGGCGATCGTTGGCGAAGCGGGGGTGGGCAAGTCGCGCCTGGTGCACGAGTTCGTTCATTCAGACCACACGGCGGGCTGGCTGGTTCTGGAATCCAGCTCCGCTTCTTATGGTCACGCAACGCCCTACCTGCCGGTCATCGAACTCCTCAGGCATTATTTCAAGATCAACGTCCATGACAGCACGCCATCGATCCGTGAGAAGGTGACAGGCAAGATTTTGACGCTCGACCCGTCGCTGCAGGACGCGATTCCGCCGGTGCTGGATCTCCTCGATGCGCTGGATGGCGAGCATCCGTTCCGATCCCTCGACCCGTTCCAGCATCGGCAGTACACGTATAACGCAGTCACCCGCATGTTGTTGAGCGAAAATCGCGTGCAGCCCGTCGTGGCGATCTTCGAGGACCTTCACTGGAGCGACTCCCTCACTCTCGGTCTGCTGAACGAGCTGGTCGTAAGCGCGCAGGATGCTCGCGTGCTTCTGGTGGTAACTTACCGCCCCGAGTATAGAGATGAATGGAGGAACCGACCAAATTACCACCAGGCGCGCCTTAATCCTCTTGCCAGCGAGGACCTTACGGAGCTGTTTCAGGCCTTGTTGGGCTCCGACCCGAGTCTGCCGACCCTGAAGAGCTTTCTGGTGGAACGCGCCAGTGGGAATCCATTTTTCATCGAAGAGATTGTGCGAGCGCTGGTCGAAACTGGTTTGCTCGAAGGCGGGCGCGGCAGCTACCACCTTGCGAGGCAGTTCTCGAGCATCGAGGTCCCGCCCACAGTGCAGGCGGTGCTTGCCGCGCGTATCGACGCGCTGCCCGCCGCCGAGAAGCGCCTGCTGCAGGAGGCGGCGGTAATTGGACACGACGCCCCATTCACCCTTTTGCGTGCAATTTGCGAGCTGGCAGAGGACGAGCTTCTCGGGCTGCTTTCCAATCTACAGGCCGCTGAATTTCTTTACGCGACACAGCTCTTTCCTGACCTGCAATACACCTTCAAGCACTCCCTCACCCACGACGTCACCTACAGCGGGGTGCTCCACGAACGCCGCCGCGACATCCACGCGCGCGTCATGGATGCGATGGAAAAACTCTACGCCGACCGGCTGGGCGAGCAGGTCGAGCGGCTCGCCCATCACGCCATCCAGGGCGAGCTGCGGGAGAAGGCTGTGCATTATCTACGGCTGGCCGGAGGGAAGGCGGCCGCGCGATCGGCGCTCTCGGACGCCCGTGCCTGGTTCGAGCAGGCGCTGGGTGTTCTCAAGGCATTGCCGGAGAGCCAGGCCGCACTGGAACAGGCCTTCGAGATTCGCCTCGAGCTGCGGCCGGTGCTGCGCCAGCTCGGTGAAGTCCGGCAGATGCTCGAGCACCTCCGCGAGGCCGAGGCCCTCGCCGAGCGGTTGAAAGACGATCGCCGGCGTGGCCGGGTCTGCGGTTTCATGACGACCGTCCTGTCAACGCTAGACGAGCTGGACGAGGCACTCGTGACCGGCACCCGCGCCGTGGAGATCGCCCAGCGGCTCGGGGACTTGAGGCTTGGCGTCGTCACGACGAGCTGTCTCGAGGAGGTGTACTACTATCGCGGCGAGTACGAGCACGTGGTCGAGATCGCCACCGAGAACCTCGCCGCGCTGCCGCCCGAATGGGTCCACGAATATTTCGGTCTGGCCGTGCCGGCATCGGTCTTCGGTCGCGCCTGGCTGATCATGAGTCTCGCCGAGCTCGGTAGATTCGCCGAGGCGGCCAAGTACGAGGAGGAAGCGATCCGACTCGCCGAGCCAACGCAGCATGCATTCACCATCGCTTGGGCCCACTTTGCTGCGAGCATGCTCCACCTCCTCAAGGGCGACTGGGCGAAGGCGCGCGCAATGGTCGAGCATTGGATCGCGATAACTGGAAACGTCGCCATGCTTCTTCCCTGGGCGGTCGCCTCCTCCGCCTGGGTGCTGGCGCAGATCGGCGAGGCGAACGAGGCGCTGAGCCGAGTCCGGGAGGGCGAGCAACTCCTTGAGCGTCAGGCGGCGAGGGGAATCGTCGGTCATCGCGGCTGGGCCTACCACGCGGTGAGTCGCGCCTGTCTGCTGCTCGGCCAGCTCGACGAGGCGCGCCGCTTGGGTGATCGCTCAGTCGAATCCTCTCGGCGCCAACCCGGCTTCGCGGCCCACGGGCTGTGCCTGCTCGGCGACATCGCGACCCATCCCTACTGGTTCGATGCCGAAAGCGGCGCAGCCCACTACCGGGAGGCGCTGGCACTCGCCCAGTTGCACGGCATGCGCCCGCTTGTCGCCCATTGCCACCTCGGCCTGGGCGAGCTCTACCGACGCACCGGCAAGTCGGACTGCGCCCGCGAGAATCTCACCACCGCGACGACAATGTATCGCGAGATGGACATGGGCTTCTGGCTCGAGCAGAGCAAGGCTGATAGGACGAACTGTGGCGATGTGGAAAGCGTGTTCGGCCCGCCGTCAAAATCCTCGGCGCCAGGCCGTACCGGAGGTCCGTAATTTTGCGTAGGTTGTGAGCGGGAACCATGCCAAACGAACGTTCCGTAGACCCAAGACCCTCCGCTCCCTTTTCGTGCCTCCCGCACGTACTGGAACATCAGGCCAAGCGTATTCCGGACGCGCCGGCGATTCTCGCTCCGGGGCGCGCTCCGCTTACCTACGGCCGCCTTTATCAGCACATCGACGAGACGGGGCGCACGCTGCGGGCCACGGGAATAGGCCGTCATGACCGGGTGGTAGTGGTGCTGCCGAATGGTCCGGAGATGGCCGTGGCGATTCTCACCGTGGCGGCGAGCGCGGCGTGTGCCCCGATGAACCCAGCCTATGGGGTCGAGGAACTGGAAAGATGCTTCGTTGATCTGCAGCCTCGTGCGTTGATCACGCAGGCTGGAATCGACTCGCCGGCGCGCCGTGTGGCGCTCTCGCATGGCGTGCGAGTCGTCGAGCTATCGACCGCTTTCGACGAGGTCGGTCTCTTCACGCTCACGGGAGACCAGGGGCGTGCGCCGTCTCACGAGTCTGTCAGACCCGGCGACATAGCGCTGCTGCTGTTCACGTCAGGCACGACGTCGCGGCCTAAGATTGTCCCGCTGACGCACGCCAACATCTGTACGTCGGCTTACGCGTCGCGTGCGGCACTGGCGCTGAGAGAAACGGATCGATGCTTGAATGTCCTGCCCCTGTTTTATGGGCATGGTCTGATTGCCACGGTGCTGGCCTCGCTGGCGGCGGGTGCTAGTGTCGTATGTACCCCCGGGTTTGACGTCAACAGCTTCTCCGCGTGGCTAACCGCCTTTCGACCGACGTGGTACTCCGCAGTGCCTACCATCCATCAAGCAATTCTTGCCCAGGCTCGTCACAATCGCGAGCAAGTGGCGGACTGTCGATTACGGTTCGTCCGCTCCGCGTCGGCTCCTTTATCGCCCCGGATGTTCACGGAACTGGAGCGGACTTTCGAGACCGCCGTGATCGAGTTTTACGGTATGACGGAAACAGCTTCGTCGCCTATCACGTGCAATCCGCTACCGCCGCGTCAGCGCAAGGCGGGTTCGGTCGGCGTACCAGTCGGTTTGGACGTGGCGATCATGGACGAAGGAGGGGCTCTGCTGCCCGCCGGTCAGCCGGGGCAGATCGTCGTCCGTGGCGCGAGTGTTATGTCGGGCTACGACGGTGCCCCATTGGCGACCCAGGCCGCGTTTGCGGGTGATTGGTTCAAGACAGGGGACCACGGTTTTTTCGATGACGACGGGTACCTGTTTCTCGCGGGCCGCTGTCAGGAGATCATCAATCGCGGTGGGGAGAAAATCGCCCCACGGGAAGTCGACGAAGTGCTCCTAGAGCACCCGGCGGTGGCAGAGGCCGCGACCTTTGCCGTCCCCCACGCCACCCTGGGTGAGGACGTCGCTTCGGCCATCGTGTTGCGCCCGAACGCTGCGGCGACACCGAAAGACATTCGACAGTTCGCCATCGGGCGCGTAGCTGACTTCAAGGTCCCGCGCCAAGTGCTCATCGTCAACGAGCTCCCAAAGGGCCCGACGGGCAAAGTGCAGCGTGTAGGCTTGGCGGCGAAGTTCGGGCTCGCTAGCCGCGTCACCAAACCTCAGACCTTCGTCGCGCCACGGACGCCCCTCGAGAAAATGCTTGCCGGACTCTGGGCAGAGATCCTGCAAATCGAACAGGTCGGTATCCATGATGACTTCTTCGCGTTGGGCGGAGACTCTCTTCTGGCCACAAACGTTCTCACCCACGTATACGACGCCATGCATTTCGAGGTCGGGGCCTCCCGCTTTTTCGAGGCGCCCACCGTTGCGGAGATGGCTCACCATCTGGAGACGTTGATCCAGGCCGGCGTATCGCGGCGACCTTCGTCAGCCATTGTGCGCGCACCCCGAGAAGATGGGGTGCCGGCCTCCATCGTCCAGGAACGGCTGTGCAAGCTACAGCGCGCGTTGCCCGGCATCCCCTTTTTCAATATTCTTTACGCGCTCCGACTGACGTCGTCATTTGACCTCGCGATCCTAGAGCGGAGCATCAACGAAATCGTGCGACGCCACGAAGTTCTACGCACGACTTTCGCCGTCGTCGACCATCGACACGAACAGGTCATTGCGCCGCAGCTGACCGTGCCCCTGACATTCGACGATCTGCATACGTTGCCAAAATCCAAGAAGGAGACCGTCGGACGGCAACTCGTGCAACAAGAATTGCTTCATTTCTTCGATCTCGCGAAAGGCCCTTTGCTTCGAGCTCGCCTAGTATGCTTGGCCGAGCGGGAACACCTCTTTCTCATCACCATGCACCAGATCATTGGCGACGGCTGGTCACTCGGCGTACTCGTGGATGAGCTCGTCGCTTTGTACGACGCTTTTTCCGCCCGAGAGACATCGCCCCTGGCGCCCCTCTCGATTCAGTATGCGGACTTTGCCTATTGGCAGCGGCACTGGCAGTCACATCCGGACATCGTTGCTCAGCTCGCATACTGGCGAAAGCAACTTCGCGATCCACTGCCCCGAATGGAGCTCGCCACGGTTCGCGCAACACGGACAATTGACGGTCTCTGCACGGCCCGCCGGCGGTTCGCGTTGCCGTTGAGCTTGTCGGAGGCCGCCAAACGCTTCAGCCATGAAGAAGGTGGCACGTTGTTCATGGCGCTCGTCGCCAGCTTGAAGATTCTGCTGCATCGCTACCTCAGTCAAGAGGACTTACGAGTGGCTACGCTCGTCGCTAATCGCACTCGTGCGGGGACGGAAGGGCTTGTCGGCCCGCTGGCCAATACGGTGATTCTCCGCACCAACCTCGGTGGCGACCCCAGTCCTCAGGAGGTAATGCGTCGGGTTCGTGCGACAACCCTCACAGCCTTCGCCAATCAGGATCTTGCTTTCGAAGAGCTCGTTGAGACCCTTGAGCGCGAGCGCGCCCTCAAGCCCGCGGCGCTGGCTAAAGTTATGATTTTGTTCCAGAATGCGACATTGCGGCCTTCGGTGAGATCCGGACACATGCTCAGTTTCGAGGAGGCCCATCCGAGCATGCTGCTGCCGCTGGTGACAGTAACAACATTCGATGTTATCTTGATGCTGCACGAAAACAGACATGGCCTGGAGGGATCTTGTGTCTACAAGCCGCATCTCTTCAGCGCCTCGACTATCAATCGCCTGCTTCGAGACTTCCAGGAGGTGCTCGAACATATGGTGACGGAGCCGAACCGGCCAATCTCAGCGATCCGCGTTTCAATGAGTGAGAAACGCTCGAACGGGAAAGTACCTGCCTAGCGGTGCTTCATGACCGAGCCGTCTGGACAACTTAGGAGGATCCCCCATGGGAGGTAGATACAAGCTGTTTTCTATTGAGGAGATCAACGCGCTGGACGCGAGTCAACTCGACGAGCTTAGGGACGCAGTTGTGCGCGAGATAGAAAAATCTCCAGAGATCCGCGAGTTGCTTAGAGCGAAAGTGCGCCGCACGTACGATAAACTGAAGGGTAAGGGGCGGCGGAAATAGGCTCAGGGCCCGCGTCGCCAAGCACGATCCGAACGGTCGATCACTGGCAAGAACTTCTGGCGGCCCTGTAAAGACCTTTGGCTGCGGTCGCTTCGGTCACGCTCCAGCTTTTCGGAGATTCCCGCTCAAGTCTGGAGTGCCGCAGGCACCTCCGAGCGTCAGAGCCGAACCTCCAGAGCGGCGCATCCTGTTGTGAATGAGATGCCCTCATTCCGCTACTGGAGCGCGCAGATCGATCCACCGGCCGCCGACGAGCGGGGTGCTCACCTCTGGATGCAAGTTGGCGGAGCGGCGGTACGGACGACCAAAAATTCGACCACTAGGCACAAGGCGATCCACCCGTCCGCCCCTACGGTTGGCGCGGCGGATCGCCTCAGCGAGGCGAGTCTGGCCCAAGAGCTCGGGGAGGGTACAGCCTGAACACATCCGGGGTTGCCCGGCACGCGGCAGCATGGCTGGGCGCGGGTCCACGTCGGTGCGGAAAGCCGCACAAGTGCCGAAAAATTGTGCGCGAACCTGCGAGGTGCGGAGGCTAGTGACGCGCACAGTCTCGCCCGAGGCCGCGCACATCGGTGAACCCCACTTCCGAGGGAGGCGCGTGAACCACTTACTTTGACTGAACGTGCGGCGAAGAGTGGTGATGCGCGATCTGCCATTCACCACCGCGCTTAGTGACAAGCATCGTGAAGCGCGACATTATTGCCGACGACCTGCTGCCCCGTTTTGCAGAGCCGGAGGTCTAGGCAGCGAGTACAGCACAGCCGGAAGCTCGTTGAACCCTCTACAGGTGACCATTAGAGGCTTGCAAGGGAATGAGACATTATTATCCAAGATGATTGTCAGGGTTTCCGAATACTGCAAGCCGGGTTTCAACCCGCCGTCCTCAATGCCGCTGTTTGTTTCTGCTCTGGGCTTCAGTAGCGGCATATCTTAGGCGGTCAGCAAGCTCCAACTCCCCTCGCTGATCTGCCTGCTGTGCCTCGTAAAGCGCGATCTGGTTTGCTAAGAAGCGTGTTCGGGTTCCAGGTTTTTGCCAAACAACAACCCAAACATCGTGGCTCTGCTCTATGGAAACGTGTGAGGCATCGCTTTTTGCCAGCCGCCTTCGAGGGTCTTGAGCAAGTTTCATCCCCTCACGGAGCCACCCCACTAATTGAAAGAGCCTCGCCATGTCCACTCCCTCGCAAGCCAAGCCCATCTCTCTTTGTCCCCTGCATAATCCGTCTTTTCCACCCTCTGAAGGCAAAATTCGGACTTGTTCGCGGCGGGCAATCGCATCCTTGGCCGCCCCATAATAGCCGGGCGAGAATGCAAAAGGCCGTGTCGAGTCCAGTAACACCTATCATGTCTGGAAGCCCGAGTTACTGCGCAATTCCGGGGGTTCTTTTGCCTTACGGCTTCCTCTTCCTTGACTCTGGTAGATAGTTGGGCTCAATGCCCCATGCACTCAAGTTTTGGCGGTGCCAAATGATTTGGGAACACCTGTTGCGACCGGTTTTTGGGCCTTTCAGTGGGAGGATCGAAAGACGTTTGCGCGGAGGTGTCGCGATTAAAAGAGCCAATCAGAGTTTTGAGCATATAAATCAGTTCATCGCACAGCTTAATGAGACTCTTTTCAAAAATCTGCCGGTGCCGTCCGGAATGTGGTAGGAATTTCCGCGGCGCGATCTCCAGCAACTTGAAGGTATCAGCAACTTGAAGGTATCTGATCA
>DASWCA010000486.1:0-1714 GCA_036390355.1 Acidobacteriaceae bacterium | reverse complement strand
TGACCGGGACTGCCGACATCGCGCTCCGCCTCGTCGGCGTCGATGAGCCTTCGGATGCGCGGATCGTCTCCAAAAACCTGCTGCGCGCCGACGAGCATTTCGTTCCGCTCTGGGTCGAGCGCTACGTCGCAGCGCTGCCGCCGTCGCATCCGCTGACGCTGAAGGAGCGGCTGCGCACATCAGACCTTGCCGGTGTCGCCATGATCGACCGTTGCCATTGCGAGCAGAGTGAATTCTTCGGCCGCGCCGCATCGGCGCAACGCCAGCCCGCGGCGATTGCCGAATCCGAAGACTGGGCGATGGCGCTGGTTGCCGCCGGTGTCGGGATTGCCATCGTTCCCGAAGGCGTGGCGCGCGCCAACTCCGATGTCGCCGTGCGCGAGATCGACGTCGATGTGAAGCGCCAGGTGGGCCTCGCCTACAGCTCGGCGCGACCGCCGTCAGAAACCTTGCAGAACTTTATCGCGAAACTGCAGCGGCAGCGCCCCAAAGCCGGCCGCGTCAAATCGAAGGCTCGGCGTAGCTGACCAGGATGCGTACTCATAAATCGAGATTGATGGGCACGGCTGATCGATGTCCGCTATCCCCCGGATGGCGACCAAATTCCGCATCGCAGAGAAATGACGCGATGTGCCAAGAGCAGACATTCCGCCCTCTTCGCCAACTGCCACCTTGCAGTCTCCTCGGTGGGCGACACCGCTCACCTGTAGATCGACAAGTAATGGCTTTGCGACTACAGGCGAGATCTCCGGCGTCGAAGCCGATGGCCCAGCTGCGACACTTTAGAGAGTGGACTAGATAGATCTGGACACTATTTTATTGATTTTTCAGTCCCATCGACGGCGCCTGAGGCGCCTGGGACTACGAGGTAGCTGCACCTTGTAGCGCCGCGTGCGCCATGATGGTACGCAACAGAATTTGGCAGAGTTTCAGATCAAAACTGAGATAGCGAGACTTTCGCTTTTGTTGTTTGTTGGATGGCCAGTGCCCCAATGAATCCCGCCACCCTTGACGGGTGGGATCGTACCCCTGTGACTGCGCGCAGAACAGGGAATCCAACAAATAGCGGCGCTGACTGACATCATTCTCAAGGAAAGGGGGCGCGCGTCGCACTGCCGCCCCCATAACCCTAACAGAGGGAGGAAGGGTGATGGAGTTCAATGTCTTCGAGTACTTCAAAGATTATAAGCGAACCACCAACGGCCCGATGACCCCTGAGGAGCAGGGGACGTCGCTCTTCCTCGCTGGCAACATGGGGGAGCGGATCCGCGAGTTTGCGGACGTGTATGCCGCGAAGAATCGACTATCGCGGCGGCATTTCTTCCAAACGGCATCCGGGTTGGCTGCTTGCATGCTGGCCGTGAACAAGATTACCGGCTCGCGGTTCTTCGACGTTACGGAAGCTGCAGCGGCTGAACCGACCGCGGCCAAAGAGATCATGATCACCCGGAAGCCGGGGGCGGACTTCATCGTCGACGCCCACACCCACATCTGCTGGCGGAAAGATGGCTACATCCCCGGCGTGAACACCACCGAGAGGGGGATGTGGTTTGTCAATCTCCTCGACGACCTTGGCAAGAGCATGGGGCTGCCGAACGGCACCAAGGACATGACGGTCGAGAACTTCGGGAAGTTGATTCTCGAGGAGAGCGACACGAGCGTCGCGATCTTCAATCCATTCGGTTTCCGCGAGGACTACGGCGGCAAGGACATG
>DASWCA010000485.1:0-4813 GCA_036390355.1 Acidobacteriaceae bacterium | reverse complement strand
TTGCCTGAGCAAAGCCTTATAGTCATCACGCGTTTTTTGAACAGCCCCTAGAATCCCGGCATCCAGGAAAGGCCGAGGCGGGCGATCACGACGCTGTCTTCGGTTGGGCGGTCGAGGCTTGAGCGCTTCTTGCTGTCGGGTGTCAGGGTGAGGGTCTGCTCTTTCTTATCGCGGAGCACAACGACGGTGAGGGGCTTTCCGTGGCTGTTCTTGATGGCCTTGGCCCAGTCGCCGGTGTTGGCGACAGAGTGGTCGTTAGCGCGAATGATTACGTCGCATACCTGCATGCCGGCGATTGCGGCCGGGGAGTTCGGCACAACGGTTCGCACAAGCAGTCCCGCGCCTGAGGGCACCCCGAAGTAGGTCGCCTGCTGGGTGCTCATCTTCTCGAGCATTGCGCCGGTATACGACGGGTTCATGAGCATGGTCCCGATGAAGCTGTTGCCGTGCACGGCTGGAGCAGGTGAATCCGAGCCTCCGTTTCCGTTATTGTCGGAGACTGAAGCCTGCGGATCGGGGACGGTGATGTGCTGTTCCCAGGCATGGCGCTCGACTTCTTCGCGATTCGCCATCTGCGTCGTCACCGTAATCTGCTGTCCATCACGGCTGACAAGGAGGACGATGGTCTTGCCCGGCGGAGATTCGTGCAGCATGCGGCGGATCTGGTCCTGGCCTTCGATTGCCTGGCCGTTCATCTGCAGGACTACATCGTGTTCGCGGAGTCCTGCCTTGCCGGCTGGAGCATCGTGGTCCACGAGGATGATCTCGGCGCCACGGGTCTCCTTCAACTTCAGCGCGCTGAGCTGTTCGGCGCTGACGTCGCGCACATCGACGCCAAGATAGCCCTGTGCGCCGCGCGACGGAGCCGCACTTGAGCCCCCGATAAAGAAGAGCGTGCCGCCTGTCGCATCGTTGTTTCCCGACGCCAGAGCGTGCCTCGTCGTGACCGCCGAGGCCGCCAGCAGAATCAATCCGTAACCGATTGCCCTCTTCATTGCCTCATCGCCTCTCAAGCTGCATTGACGTCTTGCAGTACTGCAAATATCCGTTGCTTACTGAATGTCGGCCGTTCCTGCCAGAGCATGCGTGCTTACGGTCCGAATGTACGGGTTCTCGTCGGTGGTGGAGACGGCGCGCATCACCTGGCGGACGCTGGAATCGGATTGGACCGGCTCCAGCAGGCTGATTGCCCTGGTCCTGACGTGTTCGCTGGAATCGTGCATCAGGGCTTCGAGCATTGCGTCGCGGACTCTCTCGTCTTCGGCGACGTAGGGTTGCAGCCCTTCCAGCGCCGCCAACCGCACATTGGGATTCTTGTCGTAGCGCAGGCTCACCATCAGCGCGTTGCGGATGCTTCCGTCTCCTCCGACGCACATGTGCCCGATGCGGCACTCGTTCGCGAGCAGGGCGACGGAGTCGGTACGCACTCCATTGTTCGCTGCCGCTTTGGTACCGAGCAGCAGAAGCTGGCGGATCTGCGGATCGTCGAGCGATCCCTGCACTGTCTCCGGTACGACGCGGTTGTAGGTGACCTGGACGATCTCGCTGTTGGGTGTCTGCACAATGCCGCTGATGTTGGCGATGGCCCCGTCCGTCGGGTTATGGAGGATGACGGTAGGCGGCAGCTTCGGCTGATGCGCGACCTGGTAGCGGTAGGTGAAGTCGCCGGCCAAAAAGCCGACGCCGACAAGGAGTGTCACCAGCGCCGGCGCGCCCTGCACATGGCCCAGCCAGCCGTAGAGATTGCTGCGGAGACGGCTTAGAAAGCCATGCGGCGGGATCAGGTCCAACTCTTCGTCGAGACGCATGCGCGACTGGGCGACGAGGTTGGGTGTCGGATCGATCATGGGCACATAGGCGAGAGCCTCATGCATCGCCAACAGGGCTTTCAACTCGCGATTGCAGGCCTCGCACTCCGCAAGATGCTGCTCCAGCGGGGCCATGTCTTCATCGGGAAGCTCGCCATACGTTACAAGGACGATATTCTGTTGCGCTAATTCGCACTTCATTGCGGTACCCTCAACCAGCCTCAAAAAGAACTGCTTTACCGAAAATCTTCTGCGGGTCTTTTCTGCGCGCCCGTTTGCCTTGGTTCGTCTTGCCGGTGGTTCCTCTAGTCCTTAAGCGACTAAGTCTTGCCTTCCTTCAACTCGGCCAGGTTGGCCCGCAGCTTGCGGGTTGCCCGGAAGAGTGTGTTCTTTGCAGTCTCCTCGGTGGTGCTCAGCATCTCACCGATGGTTCGCAGTTTCAATCCCTGATAGTGTTTCAACTCAAAGACGGTGCGTTCGCGCGGCGTGAGTTTCGAGAGAGCGTCATTGATGCACTGGCCCATGCGCTTGCGGTCGAGCTCGCGCGCCGGATTGGCCATGGCCCGGGTGTCGGAGATGTTCGATAGCAGATCCATCTCATCTCCGCGGGAATCGACCACGGTGGCTGGGTCTTCGCGACGGCTCTTGCGGCGGCGTAACTGGTCGAGGCAGAGATTGGTAACGATCCGGTAAAGCCATGTGTAAAAGGAGCACTCGAACCGGAAGTTGCCGATATGGCGATACGCTTTGAGGAACGCCTCCTGATGGACGTCCTGCGCATCCTGCTCGTTGCCGAGCATGTGCAGCGCGAGCCGCAGGACTGACTGATCGTAGCGGCGGACGAGAGAGTCAAAGGCGGTCCTGTCGCCGCGCTGCGCCTCGCGGATGAGGTCGTCGTCTTCTGTGCGTTGGAGGGCGCGCGCGTCCAACTGGGCCTGGGTAAGCTTCTTCCCATTCCTATCTTCCCTGGTCCCGGATTGGGCCGCGGCCTTCGGCATCATTGGGGACGATTCTATCGTTCCCAGCGCACTTACGCCCACATTGGCGGCCGCGTCGAGCAACACGGATTTGCGCACTGCCGGAGCGAACGCACCGACGCTTCTCTTGCGGGCGTTGCCGGAGATTGCCGAAAGTACCGGCGTGAGTTCCCTGCCATTTTCGAGGCTCAAAGCATCTGCATTCATCGTTTCCGACTCCGGAGTCAGGAAATGGGTCCACTTCCATAGACCCGGGCAGCAGGGAAAGGTGAGCGGGAAAAGTGGTCAGTTGTCAGTTCTCAGTCGTCAGTTGCGGCCTAGGGAACCGATATGCGGCTCGGAAGGCGGTAGCCGGGAAAAGTGGCCAGTTGTCAGTTCTCAGTTGTCAGTTGCGGCCTGGGGAACCGACATGCGGCTCGGAAGGCGGTAGCCCTGATAAGGCAACTACGGAGATTCTGAGCTGCGCTCAGAATGACGACTGGGTGGGAGGGCTGCGGGCCGCGCCTGGGCGGGAGGGCTGCGGGCGGTCGGTACCGAGAACTGAGAACTGACAGCCTATAAACTCATCCCATGACTCCAGTTTCATCCTCTCCCAGCCTCTTCCCTGCCCCACCGCCGTCCTCTGGCCCATGGATCTCCGCCCACTGCGACGGCGGGGCGCGCGGCAATCCCGGCCCGGCGGGTTTTGGGGCGCTCATCCAGGACGCGGATGGCGTGGTTCTGGCCGAATTGTCCCAGTTTCTGGGAATTCAGACCAATAATTTTGCGGAGTATTCTGGGCTTCTGGCGTCGCTCGATTTTGCGCTTGAACACGGCTACAAGCGGCTGCGGGTCATCTCTGATTCGGAGTTGATGGTCAAGCAGATTCAGGGCAAGTACCAGGTAAAGAGCCCGGGGCTCCGGCCGCTGTACGAGCAGGCGAAAAAGAAGATTGCGCAACTGGAGAAGTTCGAGATCGTGCATGCCTTGCGCCACAAGAATAAGGACGCCGACCGCCTGGCGAACCAGGCGATGGACCGGGGGATGAAGCGCGGCTGACGGCCGATTCGGTGCGGCGAGGCGGACGGCGGGCCTTCGACTTTGGTGCATTCCTCACGAACTTTGGGGGATAATGGGGGACTGGCCGTCGCACACCGAGAACCAGCGACCTTGCAGGCCTACCCTGGGGAACTTTCGTAACACTTAGTGGCCGCAGGACGCGCGCCATTGCTTTAGAATTGACCATCCGAAGGTAACCTCGCTCCGAATGCACGGGGGATTTCCCCATGTCTTCTCGTTTAATGACGTTCCCGAAGAAGATATCGGACCATCAATTCATCGGCGATCTGCTGAGCCTTTTTGCTCGTCGCAAAATCAGGACAGGGGATACTGAAAGTCTTGAGAATTTCGGCTCGGAACTGGCAGCCAACGATGCCTTGCGGAGCGACCTTTTTACCCTCTGCACGGCAATCAGCCATATGGCCGAAGCGGATCTCTCGGGCGAGCAACTTCTTTTGCTCGTCGCGCGCGCTTTGGGCGGTATGGGGATCGGCGACGGCGATATTCCTGAGAGCATGCGGTCCGCATTTCTGACCGGATACGAGGCCTGGAGCAACCGCGGCTCCGACCTGAATGAACCTTTGGCCTGGCCGCCAGCCCGGCCGTCTGCGCAGGGTGGCGAGATTTCGGCTGAAGACGAGGGTGTGGTTCCTGAGCCGATCGCGCCCAAAGTCGCGGCACGCGGTATGCGCACGGTCCAGGAAGCTCTGGACCTGGCACGGGAGCGGGCCCCATTTGACACGCCCGCACATCGCCCGTCTTCTTCGGGTCCTTCAGGTTCTTCGGCTTCTTCGGCTTCTTCGGGCGCGAATATTGAGAATCTCACGCTGAGCGAGCTGATGAAATTGCTGGATGAGATTGAGCACCGGGTGAGCCGGATCGAGCCGCAACTTCGTCAGGCGACCTCCACCGCGCGCCCGCCGACGGAACGTCTCAGGCGGCGCGGCGACGTGCGCGGGTCGGAGAGACCATTTTCGCCCGAGGCAGATG
>DASWCA010000484.1:0-4193 GCA_036390355.1 Acidobacteriaceae bacterium | reverse complement strand
GGAAAGATGGCAGAGCGTGGAGATCTCCTTGGCCAGCACCACGGGATGGCGCACGGGCAGGACGAGGATGCCCGTGGCGATCTTCACCGTGCGGGTCAGTGCGGCCGCGAAGGCGAGCACGTTGAGCGGCTCCAGCCATGCGTTGCCGTAGAGTCCCGGGGCGGAGAGCAGGTGGTCGATCACCCACACGTCGATGCCGTGGTCCTCGCACTTCTCAATGGACGCGCGGATGCGCTTGACGTTCCTGGGATCGTTTTTGCTACCGCTCCACGCATAGGTCGGAATCCAGGCGCCGAATTTCAGCTTCGCCATCGCGGACGTCTTCCCCGGAAGAGATGAAGAGTTAGCGTCGGAGCCCAATAGTACTCGAAATTCGGGGAGCGAAAAGAGAAAGTGCCGATAGCATTCGACTTTCTGAATCTGCGCAAACTACTATGTTCGGTACTGTATCAGAGGTAAGCGACGTGATCTTAAGACCAAGTTCCGCTTATGTCCGAATGGTACCAGCTCGCCGACGAGGCGATCGAGTAAGCGACGCAAGCCTATTGCACTGCACGAGTCCGAAAGTGGCACTTCCGCGACATGCGGCGATGCCCAAATGAAGGCCGCTTACGACAGCTAAGCGGACGTATCGCGACGGCGCGCTGAGGACCGGGTTTGACCCAACTCGGACATTGGAAACTTTGTCACCACGTTCCAAATCTGAAGCCCAAGACAGCTTCAATTTGGGGGCCGCTCGGGTCATTCCGGGCGGCTTTTTTTCATAAGGTGTTGCGCGCAGGACACATCGCCTTCGAGTCGCGGTCGTCGCGCCGGGTGAGCTATAAAGATCACGCATGATCCGCAACGCAGACCAAGCTCCGCTCGGCGATGAGGCAGAAGGAAGCTAAACCGCGCCAAAACCCTGGTATTGGCGCAGTTTCCGACGACGGCGGCGACAGGACTCCTAGATCCACTCGAACCCCGCAGCAGCGGCGCGTCGAGCTGATGCGCAAGCTGCTGGCGAATTCCCGCTTCAATGCGGGAAAGCCCGGCGCAGGCGTTGTCATCGTGGGGGCAAAGCCGCCGAGCTGAGCGCGGCCGGCTAGTTCTCGGGTGCCTCGCCAGGAGCCCCAGGACGGGCGGCAGTGTCCGGGCTGGCTCGTAGCCACCCTTACATGCGGTGTTGACTCAACGGTTGGCCAAGGCGCGAGAAAGCGGCATGAGGATAATCAATCCGACAATCGCGACCACAATCACCATGACGACAACTTTTGGATCGCTGAAGCTCTGACTTCCGACCACGAGAGCAGCGGCGATGTTGCGCTGCGCGGTACCCAGCGCCAAAACTCGCCTGGTGTCGTTGCCTGGTCCTCCGAGGACCCACCCAATCGCGAAACCAAGGGCAATAAACAAGAGGCCAGCAAGGATCCCGCGTGTGCCGAAGACATCGAGAACCTTGTCGATGTTTGCTGCGCTGATCAACAACACCAGCAAGATGAGGCTGACGTTAGAAATCCAATCGAGCACGGGCTTCACTCGCACAGCCATGTCTTCGTAATACGCCTTCAGGGCTAGCCCGGCAGCGAGTGGAAGCAGCATAAGCAGGACGAGGGAGCGAGCAATCTTCCACGGATCGATCGTGACTCCCGCGAGCAGCAGGGGCAGAACAATAGGCAGGTAACCGACCGTGACGACCATGAGCAGCACCATCACGCCAACAGCAAACGCGAGGTTTCCCTTGGCAAGTTCAGCCAGCTTCGGCAAAAACGGCGCACCGGCCGCGCAACCGAGGAGGAGCAGCCCAATTCCAAACGGTTCGTCGAGCCAAAGCACTTTCGCCAGGGCGAACGCGCCAAGGGGCATCAAGACGAAATTGGCGAGCAATGCGAGTACGAGCAGCCGAGCATTACGCAGCGGTTCGATGATCTGAGCGACGGTGAGACCTGTACCCATCGCTAGCATGCTCGAAACAACAAAACTCAACATCGCGACAGTTGCAGCCTTGCTCAACAAGTCCATCAGCATTACTGTCTCCCTCTCGGAGATGCAGGAACGTATGCGCTTGGCGGCGACTAATATCCAATAGCCGTGTCAACTACGTCTTGAGATGTCGTTCGCTCTCATCGGCAGCGGCTTTCACTTCATTAGAGCGAGATTCCGCCAGAAGTTCTCCAGGCTGTCCGTGCCACCGAAGAGCGTGGTGAAGTTCGTGGAGTCGACGAGCACGATGTCTCCTGCGCGCTGCTGATTTGGTGGCATCCAAAGCAGGCAGTTAAATTCCGTGTTGCCAGCCGCCGTGAAGGGATGCGGTCGGTCGGGATCGATAGGCTGGCGGGCCAGTAGATGGATCGACCTACCGTTCTTTTCGGTGATTTCGTAGTGCGGCAGATGCGGATGGAAATTCAGCGTGGGGACGTTCTTGAGCAGGCCCAGCTTGTCAATGTCCCGGAAAGCCGTGACCGGCGCGATGTCCTTCGTGCCTTTGACGAGTGCCGGACGGAGTCCCCAGAGGTTGTGCACCGCCACGTCGAGCGCCTTCATCAGCGAGCGGGTATATTGCCCGAAGCGCTGTTGGCGCGGAACGAGTGCGTCGCCGTGGTGGAGGTATTCCATCTGACGCTGCTTGAGGTCGTCGGTGAAGCCGACATCATGGTGCGGCGCGAGCAACAGGCAAGTGCCTTCACGCTTGAGCCACTCACGAATGGCTGCGATCTCGTCCGGCGCAGCCTCTTGCTCGGAAAGAATGTGGTCGAGCCCGAACACCAAGAGTGTGTCAGTGTCGGCCAGAATTCGTTCGTCAATCGGCAGTTTATAGCCTGCCTGGTCAATGCGCTGGAACACGGCAACCGGATGGCCGGTGACTTCGCCGGCAATCTGCTGGAAGCTGAGCGTGGAGCGGTGGAACAGTTCCAGAGTGCCCGCGATCCCCTGAAGAAATTGCGCCGCACTGTATTCCGGTGTCTCATAGTTTGGCCACAGCACGGTGCGGACTTCGGTGATCGTAGAGAAGCGGTTCTCCATCGCCGCGGGGTCGCGCTGGGACTCCCACGGGTAGCTCCATGTCCAGTAGATGCTCAGGCGACGTTTGCCCGGCGTGTATTTGCGAGGGATGTGGTTTTGGTTGTAAGTGCGTGCTGGTGGTAGTTTGCTCATTGCTGTCCTCGTCTCTGGTTCGTTCGGACCTAAGCTCGGCGCACGTCGGGGAGTGCCGCGAGGTATCGAAGCGCCTTGATGCCGGGCAGCAAGAAGTACGCGCCACCTCTCACGGTGGTGAAGGCTGGCAGGCCGGTGATTTTCTTGCGGATCGGCCGCTTGGGAATCTTGAATTCGAGCGTGCCGTCGTGGTTGCCGATTATGGGGTCTCGTTCGTTGCCCAGCTCGTGAAAGTTCCGGTCGTTCACCCAGACGTTCTGAGCAAATTCGTATTGTCGAATGAGGCTGGCACAGATAACAAAAGCAGCGATGCCCCGCTCCGCACCGTCCTCCGGCGCACCTTCCGGCAAGTACGGGCCATAGGTCGCGCCGCGGCGGATCATCCGGCGGCGGTTCATATTGTGCGCGGTGTCGCGCGGATTCACGCGGCGCACATGCGAGCCGAGCGGCACCGCATAGCCATGCGGATCCATCTGCTTGTAGTTAAAATTATTGTTTCGTTGCGGATCGGCGCCGAGCGCTGGATCGTCCTTGTCGGGCGCCAGCACGAGCGGTGCGCCGCTGCGCCAGCGGCCCATCAGTTTTGCCGCAATCAGTTCCTGTTCTTCGGGCGTTTTGCCGTGCTCGCGCAGGAAATCGCGGAACTTGCCGACATGCTCCTGCAAGCGGCGATATGCCATATAGCTGCCGTTGCGGGACAGAATCTCCGGTTGCGGCAGATTGGCGGGCGGTCCATCCTCGTCCGGATAGCCGAGGATGAATTCGCCCGGTTTCAGCGGCGCGCCGGAGCCGGGCGTCGGCACCTCGCCGGTGCCTTCCATGACCGGCTGCGAGAGCCGGTCGCGGTAGCCGAAGTGGTCGTGCGCGTAGTCGAATGGCGGCGTCGCCTCCAGGTCGAGCGTCGAAAGCATCTCCACGCCGTTGCACCGTGCGATGAGCTTCTCGTGCTCGGTCTGGCAGCGCCCGCGCTCCGCGGCGTCACGCGCGAACAAGATGGCGATGCCGTGGAGGTCCTGGCTGGCGAGGCCGCCAACCCAGTTCTTAGGATGATTAGCTCC
>DASWCA010000483.1:0-18930 GCA_036390355.1 Acidobacteriaceae bacterium | reverse complement strand
CGGGCGGTCTGGACGCGAAGTTGCAGTGGGAACTCGTCATCGTGGCCATCCTTCCGCGAAACAACCAGCGTGACTCCTTGCATCGGCCGCAACTCTTCTTCCATGCCACGCACACTGAAGCTCTCTGTTCCGTCCAGCGCCAGATCGTGCCGCGTCATGCCGTGTCTGAACTGTAGTGGCAGAATTCCCATGCCGATCAGGTTGGAACGATGAATGCGTTCAAAGCTTTCTGCGATGACCGCGCGTACACCCGCCAGCGCCGGTCCTTTTGCAGCCCAGTCGCGGCTGGAGCCTCCGCCGTAGTCGGCGCCAGCCACCACGATGAGCTGCGTTCCCTGACTGCGGTATCGCTCGATCGCGTCATGGACAGGCAGAGTCTCGCCACCGGGCTGCACGACGGTCCGCACTTCATTTTCCTGCTCTCCAGGACACAGCTCGTTGCGGAGCCGGATATTGCTGAAGGTGCCCCGGAGCATGACCTCAAAGTTGCCCCGCCGCGTCGAGTACTGGTTGAAATCCCGTTGCGCTATGCCGTGCTGGAGCAGATAGCGGCCAGCGGCGCTTTCGACAGGAATCGCACCCGCGGGTGATATGTGATCTGTCGTCACGGAATCACCGAGCATCAGCAACAACCGAGCATCCCGGATTTCACTGTCGTACCGTGCCACCTTTCCATCGAGAAACGGCGGCCAGCGGATATATGTCGACGCTTCGCGCCATCCGAACGTGCTCCGTTGCGACCCAGCGATGCGCTGCCATGCTTCCGGCCCCTTCAGCAGATCGGCAGCGTGTTTCGCAAACACATCGGTGGTGACGTACTGGGTCAGCAGCGCTTCCACTTCCTCGTCGCTGGGCCAAATATCCGCAAGATAGACCGGTCTGGCCGATTCGTCGGTGCCCAGCGAATCCGTGTTGAGGTTGACCAGCACCGATCCTGCTAACGCATATGCCACGACCAACGCAGGCGATCCAAGATATGCCGCGCGCACCGCGGGGTTGATCCGGCCTTCAAAGTTTCGATTGCCGGAAAGCACCGCGACACCCGCAAACCGCTCCTGGGTAGCGAGGGCCGCAAGCGTGGGATCGACCTCCCCGGAGTTTCCGATGCATGTTGTGCAACCATAGCCCACAAGGTGGAAGCCGAGCGTATCGAGGTCGTCCTGCAAGCCCGCGCGCTCAAGATATTCGCTCACAGCGCGCGACCCGGGTGCAAACGATGTCTTCACCCATGGAGGGACCCGCAGACCCAGCGCACGCGCTTTGCGCGCCAGAAGTCCGGCAGCGATCATCAAAGCAGGGTTCGAGGTGTTGGTGCAGGAGGTAATCGCAGCAATCAGCACTGAACCATCGCGGACGGTGTACGGTTTACCCGGAACTTCGACTGTGCGCGTCGAAGGCACAGGAATCGGTGTCGACCCGAGCGTTTCGAGAAAACTTTCGGGCACGTCCGCCAGGGATACCCGGTCCTGCGGACGTCTCGGCCCTGCCATGCTTGGCTCCACAGATTCCAGATCGCATTCGACCACCTGGGTGTACACGGGTAGGCGCTGTGAATCATGCCAGAGCCCCTGTGCCCTGGCATAGTTCTCCACCAGTTGAACCTGCGCATCTGGCTTTCCGATTAGCCGGAGGTAATCCAACGTGCGCGCATCGATGGGGAAGAATGCACAGGTCGCGCCGTATTCCGGTGCCATGTTGGAAACCGTCGCGCGATCAGCGACACGCAGGCAGGCCATCCCGGGGCCAAAAAACTCGACCACCTTTTCTACCACGCCGATCTTCCGGAGACGCTCGGTCAGCGTCAGCGCAAGATCAGTAGCAGTAACCCCGGCACGCATTTTCCCCGTCAACCTTACGCCAACCACCTCGGGCACACGCAGAGAAATGGGCTGGCCAAGTGCTACGGCTTCACCCTCCAGACCGCCAACGCCCCAGGCGAGGATACCCAGTGCATTCACCATTGGCGTGTGGCTGTCCGTGCCGACCAGAGTATCCGGTACCGCGACGGAATCTGCGCCTTTACCTGCAATCACGCGGACCACCTCGCTCAGATGCTCCAGGTTCACCTGATGCAGGATGCCCGTGGCAGGCGGGATCACGCGGAAGTTTCGGAAACTGTCCTGCGCCCACCGGATGAACGCGTAGCGTTCGGCATTACGCTCGAAGTCTCGCTGCAGATTGAAGGCAAATGCATCGGGTGAGCCCGCGCGGTCCACAATCACCGAGTGATCGATCACAAGGTCAAACGGAATCTGTGGATTGACCAAAGAGGGGTCGCCCCCGCGCGCTACCACGGCATCGCGCAATGCAGCCAGATCGACCAGGGCAGGCACGCAGGTCGTGTCATGGGTCAGCACGCGTGACGGATAGAACTGTACCTCTGCGTCCGTGGATCCACCGCCTTCCAGCCATGAACGGAACGCGTCACATTCCTCCGGATGATGGCGCGCGACGTTCTCGCATAGGATCTTCAGTACATAGGGAAGGCGCACAAACCCGGAATCATTGCCCTCAATGGAGACCATGAGGAGGCGCCCGTCGCCGGAAAGCAGTGGTTTGAACAAGTCAGATCCGTTCACTGGTGCCATACGAAAGCCGCCATCCTCACCGCATGTGACTGTCATTGAGTATAGTACTTTATAAATACAAAAAACAATTATCTCCCATGTTTCTAAGCCCGTGAATTCCACTCGGCGTTCAAACGCCTTCACGTCCCGCCACCTTTGCTAATATCAAAGCCGGAATCTTTATTCAGCTACGCCGTTTGCGAACGCAGGACCAGAGCACAAATGCCGCCGAAATCGAGTTACCAGGTTCCAGAAGTCACGTCACTTGCAGCGCAGCTTGCATCGCAGATAGTCGAGCAGTTGCGCACGACCAAGCGCCAGGCTGGCGAACATCTGGCCGAGCAGGACTTTGCGGATGTATTCCGAGTGTCGCGCACGCCTGTCCGCGAAGCGTTCCGCATCCTCGAATCGATGTCCGTGCTTGAAAAACGGCCGAACCGCGGGTACTTCCTGGTTCGCCAGGCCGATGCTCTTGAAAGCCAAAACCTGCAGACGGTTGGTGAGGAAGAAGATGCGGTCTACACGCGGATTGTCGAGGACCGCCTTGCCGGCCGCGTTCCCGAGCGCTTCACCGAGAATCAGTTCATTCGTCACTACGGCGTCAGCCGTAATCACCTGGTCAAGTTGCTGCTCCGCATGCAACACGAAGGCTGGCTGACCCGCCTGCCGGGCCATGGGTGGGAGTTTCAACCGACGCTCAGCTCGCCCGAACTCTACGATCAGAGCTACCGCTTTCGTCTGCTCGTCGAGCCGGCGGCGCTGCTGGAGCCGGGCTACTACATCTCGCCGGAAACCGTCGAGATGTTGCGAGAGCAACAGCAGGCGATGATGGACGGCGGCATCCTGAGCTACAGCCGCAGCCAGGCATTCTCGACCTGCGTCAACTTCCACGAGACCATCGTCGCTGGTGCGCCGAATCCCTTTTTCCTCGAGTCCATCCGGCGAATTAACCGTCTTCGCAGTTTGATGGAATACCGTATTCCCGTGGACCGCATCCAGCACTGCAAGGAACATTTGGCGATGCTCGACTTGCTCCAGGAAGGCGACTTTGCGCAGGCCTCGCGCCTCATGCATCAGCACATCGAATGTGCACGCCTGCAGAAGTCACCCGTCGTCAGGCAAACGAGTACGCCGTTTCGCGTCTCGTAAAGCCAACGAAAAACATTAGCACGCAGACTCGGAGCGCTCCTCCGCGGGCACCTTTACAACCAGTACGAGGACTCCGCTTAGCGCAAGCGAGATGCCGAGCAGCACCATGGCATTCGAGTATTTGCCGGTCGTGCTGAGTACCCAGCCCGTGAGATACGGCCCGAAGAAGCCACCCAGACTTCCTACACAATTGATGAGCGCAATTCCGCCCGCGGCGGAAGCGCCTGTCAGCATTGATGCCGGTACCGTCCAGAAGATCGTGTTCGAGCACCAGATGCACGTTGCGGCCAGGCATAGGCCAACCATGCCGACTATTGGATTGCCAGCCTTCGCCGTGATCAGAAAGCCCACCAGCCCGATGAACGCCGGGATCGCAATGTGCCAGCGCCTCTCGCCGGTGCGGTCGGAGTGACGACCTACCAGCGCACTGCCAATGACGGCAAAGATATATGGGACGGCCGTGACCACACCGGTCTGCATCAACGAAAGATGGCCCATGGCCTTGACGATCTGCGGCATCCAGAAGGCGATCCCGTAGAACGCCAGCAGTACGCAGAACTTGGAAACCATCAGCACCAGCGTGGGACCATGCAGAAACACGGCAGCGGCGCTGGAGGGCGATGTCTTCAACTTCCGCTCCCTCTCTTCACGCATTGTCCGGCTCAACCAGACGCGTTCGTCCGGCTCCAGCCACTCCGCCTTGTCCGGTGTGTCGGTAAGCCACCACAGGGCCGCAACTCCGAGCAGTGCCGCCGGCAGGCCCTCCAGGATGAAGAGCCATCGCCACGCCGCGATCCCCATCAGGTTGCCCAATGAAAGTAGCGATGTCGAAATTGGCGCGCCAAAGATGATCGCAACGGGATTGCCGATCATAAACAGTGTGATCGCGGTGGCGCGCTCCCGCGACGGAAACCACTGGCAAAGGTAGAGCATGATGCCGGGAAAGAATCCGGCTTCGGCCGAACCTAGCAGCAAGCGCGCGGCGTATAGCGAATGCTTGTCGTACACGAAGCAGTTGGCCGCCGCCAGAAGACCCCAGGTGATCATGATGCGCGCTAACCATATGCGGGCGCCGACGCGATGCAGAATCAGATTGCTGGGGATTTCGAGGGAGGTGTACGCCACAAACAGAATTCCTGCAGCAAAGGCGTAGTCCTGCGGAGACAGGTGCAGGTCCTGATTCATCCTCAGCGCCGCGAAGCTGATGTTTACGCGATCCAGAAAGTTCGCGGCAAACATGAGAAGCATGAAAGGAATAAGGCGCCCTCCCACCTTGGTCATAGTTCGCAGGCGCAACGCCGCTTCCTGCTGGAACTCCCTGTCGGCGAGAGTCGCCTCACTCATGTCAAATCCTTCCCGCATTCAGAGTCTCCGAGCCACCCTGGACCTGGTGGTGAAGGCAATTGCACAACCCGGCTCTTAGGGGCGGATATTATGAGTTTGTCCAAACCTTGTCAATGAATTGTTTTTTGATACTCTAATATGCAATTCTGTAATGAGAAGTTTTCACCCACTCCCGATCCACGAGAAACTGCATGTCCAAGACTTTCGCTACCGCCGACCTTTGGGACGTGCACGAAGCACGTTTGAGCTCTTGTCCGATACAGTTTCGTGACTTTGGCGCCCTTGCGCGCTTTTGCGGAATGATTCGCACGGTGAAGTGCTACGACGACAATGTGCTGGTGCGGCGAGCGCTCGAGACTCCCGGGGAGGGCAAGGTCCTAGTGGTGGACGGCGCGGGCTACCTGGGATCGGCGCTGATCGGCGACCAGATTGCGCTCCTCGCGCAGCAGAACGGTTGGGCCGGTGTGGTGATCAATGGCGCCGTGCGCGATGTTGTCGCGCTCGCCGGCATCGGTATTGGGGTGAAGGCGCTCGGTTCCAACCCCAGAAAAAGCGGCAAAGCCGGAGTGGGCCAGGTGGATATTCCAGTGACGCTGGGTGGCATTACCTTCCATCCCGGGGAGTGGTTGTACAGCGACGAGGACGGCCTTCTCGTCGCCGCCGAAGAACTACAGTCGTAAAAAGCAACTTTTTCCACGAGGTGACATGCACGCTCTCCGGCTTCAATTTCCTTTCCCGTCCTTGCTGCGAAAGTTACAGAACGCAGGAGCATTCGCCGTTGCCATCCTTCTCGCGCTCTGCTCGGCGCTGCCCGCATTGCGCGCCCAGGAGAGCGGACCCCGCGAGATCCTCATCACGTATCGCTGCCAGCCGACGGAACGGCCTGCGTTCCGGGAATATCTTGGGCGCGATGAGATTGCGCTTCTGGAGCAACTGAAGCGCGATGGAACGCTTAAGCGCTACAAGGTCCTGTTCAATCCCATCGTGACCGAAACGTTCGACGCGATGATCGTGCTGGACTTCGCAAACTATGCTTCCACGGACCGCTGGCTCGAGATCGAACGTAAGGCGCCCGGTGGACTGACTCCAGCCGGGCTCAAGCTGGCAAAGCCCCTGCAGACGTACCTTGCCGACCTTCAGTGGGAGGAAGGAAATGACCCGCCCATCGGCACCAAGCCGGTCTTCTACGTCATCCCGTACAGCTACAACTCTCTCGATCAATACAAGGCATATGTCGATGCTTATCTCATCCCGCAAGTGCGCGGCTGGATGAAGGAAGGCGTGTTGAACAGGTACTTCTTGTACCTCAACCGCTATCCCGTGGGCGATCCGTGGGATTCGCTGTTCATCTATGAATATCGCGATCGGGAGAGCTTCGGAAAACGCGAAGAGACCATCGCAAAGGTGCGCAACGGCCTTAAGAACGACCCCGTGTGGAAACACTGGAGCGACATCAAGGCTACGATACGTTCCGAGTCGGAGAACACAATCATGGAGGAGGTGACGCCGGGTGCGTCTGCCCCTCGTCCGGAGCCTAAAGGGTCGCACCGCTGAGTCCCTGCGTTGAATTAACTAGCGCCCGGGACCCGTCCCTATGTCTGATTCATCCACGCCGCGCAAGATTAGCGGACAAGGAAGCCTTGTGCCAGTGGGTCGCCAGGCTCCACCAGAAACGTATAGCACCCGGTGAAATGCGCAGTACCTTCAACCTCGGGAATCACCGCCGGTATTCCGTGATACACCAGAGCCTCCAAGACCCGGCCACCGAACATCTCGCCGGTAATACTTTCAATCGCGATCCGCTCGCCCGCCACAATCTCCCGCCGCACATGCAGAAGGGCGAGTCTGGCCGAAACGCCAGTGCCCGTTGGGCTCCGATCGATCGCTCCGTCGGCGAACACGCAAACATGCCGGCTGTGATGGCGGGGATCCGCTGCGGGACCGAAGAAAATTGTGCCATAGAGAAAGCCAAGATCGGCGAACTCGGGATGACGGATCGGCAGAGCGTCGATGACAGCGCGCTTGATGGCTATGCCTGCCGCGGCGAGGTCACGTCCGTGGGCAAGATCGAGCCGCAAACCGATCGAAGCCGCGTCCACAAAGGCGTAGTAGGCGCCCCCGTAGCCGACGTCGAAGGGCACGTCGCCCAGTCCCGGCACAGTAACAGTCTGGTCGAGCGCGGCCGAAAACGATGGGACGTTTGCGAATCGAGTGGAGAGAACTCGGCCCTCTCGCACGTTTACGCGGGCTGTCACCAGGCCAGCGGGTGCGTCAATATGCACCACGGTTTCCGGCTCAACGCCCTGCACCCAACCAAGTTCCACCGCGGCTTTGCCCAACGCGATAATGGCGTGGCCACACATGGTGCTGTATCCCTCGTTGTGCATGAAGAGCACGCCAAACGATGCCTTTGGGGTTACAGGTGCCGTAATGATTGCACCGTACATGTCGGCGTGACCGCGCGGCTCGAACATCAGGACTCGCCGAAAGTGGTCCCAGTGGCTCTCACTGGCATCGCGTCGGCGCGCCAAAATGTCCGCTCCCTGAGGGAAAAATGGTGCATCCAGTATGATGCGGAGCGGTTCGCCGGCAGTATGCATGTCAATCGTCACGATACGTTCGCCAGGCAGCGCATCGAAGCAGGCCAGTGAACTCTTGCGCCAGTTTGCATTCATCTGATAGCACCTGTGCCCGTCGTCAGAGTCTCGTGATGGCGGTGCAGGAAAAACTGTGCCACGGCAAGATCGGCGATCGCCGTTCCCACGGCTTTGAAAACCGTGATCTCCTCTGCATCTCGCCGGGCCACCGTCGTATCGCTTAGCAACGCAGCCAGGTCGCGTACCCGCGTCGCGTCCAGCGCTCCGGAGGCGACTGGGCTGAGCAGATCGCCGCTCTCGTGCATCCCGTCGTAAGTGTCGACGATAACCCTTGCGCGACGAAACACATCGTCGTCCGCCTCGCGCATCGCGGGTGTGAAGCTACCGATCAGGTCCACGTGCGTTCCCAGAGCAAGATTACTGCCTTGCACCAGGGGCGCAGCGCTCGCGGTCGCGCAGCACACAGTGTCGGCACACGCGATCGCTGTTGCCAAGTCGTTCACAGCCTCGCATGTCGCGTCCCCGCTCGCGATCCGCAAACGTGTGGCTAATGCCTGCGCCTTTGCGAAGTCGCGGCCCCATACCAGAATGCTGCTGTAGCTCCGAACTGACCGGTGCATCTGCACCAGGTACGTTGCGAGGTTTCCGGTGCCGATCATCAACAGCGTCGAAGCATCTTTCCGCGCCAGCAGAGATGACGCCAGCGCCGACACCGCCGCCGTGCGAGACGCCGTCAGCACACGGGCATCGAGCAAGGCGGATACAGCGCCGGAAGCACCATCCAGCAAGACATAAACGCCGTTAACCGCTTCGCCGCCCTGCCGGCTCCGGCGCGCATCGACGGTGACCATTTTGATACCGATGTCTCCGCCTCGCTGCCACGCGGGCATGATCAGCAGCGTCGATGGATGCGCGCCAGGAATAGTCTGATGCAGGCGCGGCGGGCTTTCGAGGCTGCCGTTGAAGCCATTGCGGATGGACTCGACAAGGCCTGCAGGTTCAATTAACTCTCGGAGACGAACATTGTCGAGATGAATCAAACGCATTCCTCCAACTTCGGTGGTCCGCCGGCGACCATCCGCGAACTATAGAAGGACAGGTTAAGGCAAGGAATGATTGTATTTCATGTCAGCAAAATGTAATCATATGGCAGCCGTCAAAACCTCAGGGGAGCGGGCAATGCTGATTTACATCGCGAGACGCATCCTCCTTACTCTCCCTACCCTGCTGATGGTTTCCGTCATCGTTTTCACCCTCATGCGTCTTATTCCAGGTGACCCCGCGCAAGTGCTTCTCGGCGAAGATGCTGATAAGGCAACGATTGCGGCAATGCACCGGGAATTGGGTCTCGATCGGCCGCTCCCCGAGCAATATCTGAAGTGGCTAGGACACGCTGCCCACGGCGACATGGGAGAATCCATCGTCACGCACGAGCCGGTACGCACCATGATCGCCGACCGCTTCCAACTTTCCGCAACGATCGCGTTAATCAGCGTTGGACTGGCCACTCTCATCGCTACCGTCATCGGAATGGTCGCCGCCTGGAAGCGCGACAGTACACTCGACCTTGCCATTGTGAGTGGAGCATCCATCGTGCTCGCGGTGCCGAGCTTCTGGCTCGGGATGGTGCTGCTGCTCGTCTTCGGATTGCACTTTGGATGGCTTCCCGTGGTTGGATACGTGCCTTTTGCCGAAGGCGCATGGCAGTGGGCGCTCTTTCTCGTGCTGCCCGTTGTGACGCTTACCACGGTCGAAAGCGGCGTACTGACACGCATGATGCGAAGCTCCACGCTGGACGTCCTGAAGCTCGACTACGTCACTCATGCACGTGCCAAGGGCCTGTCGGAGCGGCGCGTCCTTATGCATCACGTCTTTCCCAACGCCTTCGCGCCAACGCTGACCCTGGTTGGCCTGGCCCTGGGGCAACTCCTCGGCGGCATAGCCGTCATCGAGACCGTATTCACCCTGCCCGGCCTTGGACGCCTGATGGTCGACTCCATTCTTTCGCGGGACTACCCGGTCGTGCAGGGCTGCTTGCTTTTTACCGCACTGTCTTACGTGGTCATAAACCTGATCGTCGACCTTTGTTACCCACTCTTCGATCCGCGGGTGATTGCCGCGTGAACAGGAAATTCTTACCCCAGCATCTTCGCTTGAACGCGGTCGCGGGCTGTGGGCTCGTCGGGGTCATGTTGATCGCTGTGTGCCTGGGCACATTCTGGACTCCTTATAATCCGATCGCGATCGACCTCAATCACACCCTCGCTCCGCCCTCGAGTACGCACTGGCTGGGATCCGATGAATTTGGGCGCGACGTTCTGAGCCGCGCGATGGTGGGTGCGCACATCAGCGTCTCGATCGCTTTCGAAGCCATGCTCGGAGTGGTCGTCATCGGCTCGCTGCTGGGGCTCGCCGCCGGCTTTTTGCGTGGATGGACGGACCGCATCCTGATGACGGTTTTCGATGCAATCCTTGCATTGCCCGGCATCCTACTAGCGCTTGCCTTGATTGCCGTGCTCGGTTCGGGGCGCGGCAGCATCGTGCTGGCGCTGACCATCGCCTATCTACCCGCTGTTGTGCGCGTGGTACGCAGCACGGTGCTCTCCATTCGAGAGCGAGAATACATCCAGGCCTCCCGGCTCGCGGGCGACAGCACGGTCTACACCTTGGCCCGTCACGTGCTGCCTAACGCTTTGGCACCGGTCATTCTTCTGGCAACCAGCGTCTTCGGCTGGGCGCTGCTTTCGGAGAGCGCGTTGAGTTTTCTGGGCGTAGGTGTTCCCTCGCCTGCGCCTACCTGGGGCAACATGTTGTCAGCTTCACGACCCTACATGGAGCATGCCGCGTGGCTCAGCATCGTACCCGGCCTGTGCATCGCGTTTACCCTGTTGGGCGTCAACCTCTTTGGTGATGCACTACGCGACTGGCTAGATCCCCGGAGGGATGCATGAAGCCCGCGCACCTGCTCGAAATCGATCGTCTGCGGCTCGAAACGACACCGAAGCATGGCGAGTCGCGCGCGCTTGTCGACGACCTTTCCCTGTACGTGGACGCGAGGGAGTGCCTGGCCATCGTCGGGGAATCCGGCAGTGGCAAAACTCTCGCGGCAAAGGCAATCCTTAACCTGTTGCCGTCCGGGGTGCGCAGAGCCGGGGGCGCCATCCGGCTCAACTCCCGAGATCTCACCGGGTTGACACCGGTACAGATCCGCGCCGTCCGCGGATCAGAGGTCGGCATGGTGTTCCAGGAACCGATGTCTTCGCTCAACCCGGCCCTCACCATCGGCCGTCAATTGTTCGAAGGCCTAAAGCTGCATCGCGGATTCAGCGACGACGCCTGCCGCGAGCAGGCGATCGCGATGCTCAACCGAGTGCGCATCACCGACCCGGAGCGTTGCCTGCGCGCGCATCCACACCAATTCTCCGGAGGAATGCGCCAGCGCATCATGCTCGCATCCGTGCTGCTGCTCCAGCCCAAGCTGCTGATCGCCGATGAGCCGACCACCGCGCTCGACACCTTGAGCCAGCGAGAGGTGCTCGACCTGATGGCTGAGCTCGCGCGCGACTTCGACATCGCCACACTGCTGATCACGCACGACCTCGGGCTCGTAAGCCAGTATGCTGAGCGTGTTGTGGTACTGGAAAAGGGTGTGATGCGCGAGACCGGCGAGACCAATCGTGTGCTCACCCAGCCGTCGCACCCATATACAGAACAGCTGGTAAGATCACGTCCGCAGCGTCGGCCCGACACCCCATCCGAACTGGCCAGCGGTCCGCTCGTTCTTGAGGTCGATCGTGCCTGCATCTCCTATGCCGGCGAGCGGGGATTCTTTCGCGCCGGCGCGTCGAAGCAGATCGTGCATGACGCCAGCTTCGCAATGCGCGAAGGCGAGATCCTGGCGCTGGTCGGTACCAGCGGTTCTGGCAAAACGACTCTGGGGCGCGCCGTGGTTGGCTTGAAGCCGCTGACCTCCGGTACCGTCCGCGTCGCGGGCAAGGACATAGCAACGTTGACGCCCGAAGACTACAAGCAGTTCCGCGCGCACGTACAGCTTGTCTTCCAGGATCCCGTCTCCTCGCTCGACCCACGCATGCGCGTCGTCGACAGTGTCGCCGCGCCACTGCGTATGCAGCGCCTCAGCACTTCGGAGCGCATACGACGCGCGGAGGAGGTGCTGCGCCAGGTTGGGCTGGAAGATTTCCGCTACCGCCTGCCTCACGAGATGTCCGGTGGCCAGCGACAGCGAGTTGCCATTGCCCGCGCGATCGTGTCCCGCCCTAAGCTAGTCGTTGCGGATGAGCCGGTATCCGCACTCGACATGACGATCCAGGCCCAAGTGCTCGCCTTGCTACAGCGACTGCAACGCGAATATGGATTCGCATGCCTATTCATCACACACGATCTCGCTATCGTTCAACAGATCGCCGACCGGGTCATAGTCATGTCCGCCGGCCGTATAGTCGAGCAGGGGTCGACACTTCAGGTGCTCGCCTCGCCCAGCCATGCGTACACGCGCGAGCTCATCGCTGCGACGCCGCATTTGCCAGGCGAGCTGCGGCCAGCTTGAGCCGGGGATCTACCTAATCCACAAGCACCCCCTCCAGGAGCGGCCAGGCGCGCGCACCGGAGTTCACGTTAACTGAGCGCAAAAGTGTCACGCGGTCGCCGTCGAAATGAACGACGACCTGGTCGCGGAAGACGCTCGCGATAAAGATCCAGTCCATCTCCAGGGTGTTGTCGCTCTTCCATCGAGCGCCGGCCACAACCGGTGTACCCTCCAGATCGTAACCGTGGTGAAGCCGTGCGCCGGGAAGCTTTGTCTTACCCTCGATCCAGTGTCCGATTCCCGAGCGGATTGCATACCCACCGCGCTCGTTTCGTAATTGAAGCATGCACGCGTCCTCGGAGACTTGGATTGTCAGCTCATGGAAGCGCAGAAGGTTCGGGCTCAGAGTATACCGGCGTGTTCCCAGCAGCTCCGGTCGTGGTGTCGCGCTCGATGCCAACAGCTCGGATGTGGCAAGTTCCACAACGGCGGCGCTCAGCGCTCTATCCCCGTCAGCCTGGTCTATCCCGCTCTCAAGGAACAACGTGGCCAGATGCCGTTGCAGCAGCGGAACCAGAATCCTGGAACACGCATCAGCGTGTTGGATCGCACAGTTCATCACGATCACGGCATCGTATCTAGGGAACACGCCCATCAACTGACCGAACAGCCCCATAGCGAAGAACTCACCCTGCGTCCCCGTAACCCAGTGGTATCCGTATCCGTCCGCTCCCCGACGACGGGTCGCGGACTCAATCCAGTCGGCAGGCAGAATGCGCTTCCCTTCCCACACGCCGCGATTCAGGTGCAAAACTCCAAACTTCAGCAAATCTTCTGGCTTGCACGTCAGGCCATTGCCACCCGGATTGATGCCATCGGGAGCTAAGTCCCATTGTTCACCTTCGATGCCCAGCGGCTCAAACATTCTCCGCCGCAGGTAGTCATGCAGCGTCTTTCCGGCGGCACGGGTCAGGATCGCCGACAGCATATAGCTCGCAGCGCTTGTGTAGACGTACTTAGCGCCGGGCGGGTGCGCAAGCGGAATTTTGAAGAATTCAGCGGTCCAACTCGTCTTAAGCCCACGCCATCGCGCACCTGAAGTTTCTGCGGCCTGCCCTGTCCGCATCGTCAGCAGATCTTCCACAGTCATAGCGGCTAACTTGTCGTCTACAACAGCCGGCAGCTCTGAAGGAAAGAAGGTTATTATCTTATCGTCGAGATGCAAGGCGCCTTCATCTATCGCAAGTCCAATGGCGGCCGAGGTAAAACTCTTTGCAACCGAGTGCATGATACGGGGCTGCTCGGCTCGGTACGGCCACTTGTACAACTCCACCCCAACGGCGCCGCGGCGATAGATCAATAGATCGTGAACGTCCAACTGTCGGGTTCGCGCATCATCCAACAGAGCCGCGACGGCATTGGAGCTGATTCCCGCTTCTCTCGGGGACACCCGTGCCAGTGTGCTGCCAGTCCTCGGCTGTTCGGCTGCCTTTAGCATGGTTCAGTCCCTCTCTCTCTCGTGCGGGGCAAATACGTCGGCGGGGACGAAGACGCTTCCTTCCATCAGGCGACGAGCGCTGCGGCTCAGCACCACTTTCGTCACGCGCCATGCGCCATTGATCTCCTCCGACTCTGCGCCCACGCGCATCGAACCCGATGCGTGACCGAAACGGATCGAGCTTCGGGCACCTCCCAGCAGTTGCGACACCAGCGTCCCGGGGGTTGCGGCCGCAACACCGAGCGCGATGGCGCCGGTACCTGTCATCGCGTGATGCAGCTTGCCCATCGATACGATGCGGGCATTCAGGTCAATCTCCGCGGCCGGCACAACGCGCCCGCTAGCCGCAATAAACTCTGTTGACATCCCCACGAAGCAGATCTTCGGCGTGTGCAGACAGACTTCGGCTGCCTCCCTGGAATTTCGCGCCATTCCCATGCGGACAGCTCCATAGAGCCGAATTGCTTCGAGTTTCGCAAGCATCGCCGCATCCGTGTTGATGCAGGTCTGGCCCTCGTTTCCCAGCAAACCCAGCTGGCTGGCCAGCACGAACACAGTAGGATTGCCCGCGGTTGTCATGGTTGCGTCGAAACTACCCACGTCCGGTACGTCCAGTTTCTCCATCCTTAAGCCCGTCGGGAAAAGGCTGTCGGACGCACGCGACGAATCGGCCTCATGGTCGGATTGAAGGAACTCAAGCCGGATCTCCGCTCCCGGGAACGCCACACCATCCAACTCGAAATCTCCGCCCTCGACCACTTCGCCATCTGACATTGGAATGTACGCGTCGATCCGCGCATCCACACCGCAATTGCGTAACTGCACCTGAGCGATCCCGTCCCTTGGTACCTGGAGCATGCCTTGGGTGATCGCGTAGGGTCCGACTGCCGAAGCCAGATTGCCGCAGTTCCCTGACCAATCGATTACCGGTTTATCCACCGCCACCTGGCCGAAGTCGTATTCCACGTCACAGCCTGGCGCTGAGGAAGGCCAAACCACGACCACCTTGCTGGTGCTGGAAGTGGCCCCACCCATACCGTCCATCTGCTGCCGGTAGGGGTCGGGGCTGCCGATTGTCCGCAATAGCACGCGGTCTCTCTCAAATGGGGTCCGCGGTAGGTCAGAGCGTCGAAAGAAAACTCCCTTGCTGGTCCCGCCGCGCATGTATGTTGCCGATATTCGTCTTTGTTTCATTGCGATACAGTTCCTACGGGCATAAGAAACGGAAGGACACGTTCTTTTTGGGATGCACTGATTCCCTGCTACTCTGCTATATTGTCTTTTCTGTAGATAAAAAGCAATCATTCTTCTCAAGAATCCTAATATCCTGAGGACCTCATGAAGCTTTCTTCATCGCGCTGGCATTTCCAGAGTCTCCGATTCGCCGCTGTGCTGCTGTTGGGAGCCACCGCCTCCTGGTCGCAGACCGTACCAACGCATGACGGTATAACCATTTCGCGGCCACCCGTACCTGCCCCGGAGTGCAAGGCCCGGGTCGGCTATGATCGTGACGCTGTCCTGCCGGGGTACCTGCTGTCCACTTCGGCTGGACCCGAAACCTGCATACCGTTTACCTCCGCACGATTCAAGCCGCCGGCTGGTTACGCCGGCGACTTCTACGTTGATGAGTTTACGGACTCCAAGCTGCGGGCACAGTGGGAACAATGTAAGAAGGACAAACCCTGCTACGACCGCGTCTACGCGCAGGTGATTTCAAGGCACCCGCCCAATCGCGAGCAGAGCATCAAGGACCCGCATAAGCGTTTCCTTCTGGGAAAAATCGACGAAAAGGGGGACACAACGGACCTCGCAAGCATACGCCGGCCGTCCTATTTCGCACGGGCCCCGTATCACGAGCCTATCGCCGCCGATGATGCGCAGACCTACATCGTTGAGTTCACCGCGCCCGCCGAAGCGTATGAGCGGCTGCATCTGCATGTCGATACGGACGTGAAGCTGCGCGGATGGTATATCCAGGGCACGGGCGTTGATGATGGAAAGGGCCACAAGGTACGTACCCTCGTCACCATCAGTGGCGGCGGCGGAGATCGCGTAACCGCGATCGACGATCCAGCCGACACTGGCTACCAGATTGAGCCTGGCACCGGAGCCACGGTGCCCAACGACGACTACCCTAACGCGACCACAGGCGTGAAGGGTATGGCGGCATGGCGGGGCGTCGTGTATGAGCTGCATCAGGCAGGTTTCGATGTGCTGGAGTTCGATCGCCGCGGTGTCGGCATCTCCAGCGGTACGGGCGAGACAAATACGCTTCAACAAGGCCACGATTTGCTCAACATCATCGCGAGCCTGCGTACGGGAAAAGGCATGCGAGCGCTGACTCCGAGTGGAAAGGTGGTGCTCGGGCACGAAGCCGCCGCAACCGTGCGCGGTAAGACCCCGGATGCGGGAATGCCGGTATTTCTCTTAGGCTCCTCGCGTGGCACCATGGCCAGTTCCTGGGCCATGACGATCAACTTCGACAAGGACTGTAGCTACGATTTGCCGGACATTAAGTGCGGGCCGCCCGGTCAGGACCCCAACATCAGGGGCGCCATCCTTATCGCCGAATTTTCCAGCGGTACCGGCTATCTGCCCGCGGAGACGTCACCAAAGGACGACGGGCGCGGCCCCGGACGCGATCGTGGACTCTTTATCGGCGGCATCGAAATCGAGCACAACATTGTCTTTTTTCCCAGTTCCGCCACACTCGCCGGGATCCATAAGTGGCCCAGCATCTTTATCGCACGCGGTCTGTGGTGTTATGCCGACGGACTTGAAGGCTCGATCGACTCCTACAGTCGCGTCAACGGCCCCAAGGACCTCGTTGTGGTGCGTGGACCGCATGCGTTTGAGACCTGGCCACCGACAGAGCAGCAGCGTACAGTCGAACGGATGATTGCTTACGCGCGTACCATACTGGCAGGCGGCAAGACCGTCCCGGGACGGCGAACCTGGTCGAACATGAAAGAGCTTGTCGCCACCTCAAGCGATGTTTGGGAGCCTTCGACGCACCCCACCACCTACCCGAGGAAAGAGAGCAAGTGAAACGTAGTCAGCCATCCGCCTATGAAGCCGGCAGTTTCCGCGGCTGGCTCTGGCGCGTGGCGGTGTTGCTCTGCATCTCGTCCATCCTCTCCCCGCTCGCCAGCGGTCAGAAGGTCCTCCGCGCGCGGCTGAACTCCGACATCATGTCTCTTGATCCGGGGACCCTGCGCGACGACAACACGGACAGCGTACTGCTGCACATGGTCGAAGGCCTGGTCGGTTCGCGGGACGACGGCTCAATCGGTCCCATGCTGGCAAGCCAATGGACAGTCACGGATAACGCCCGGACCTTCACGTTCAAACTGCGTTCGGGAGTTCACTTCCACAACGGAGTGCCGCTCACGTCGTCGGAAGTTCGCTGGACATTTCAGCACTATCTCGACCCTGCCACGCATTGGCGTTGCAATGCGGACGTTGGTCGCGGCGGCTCGACGCCGATTGTAGCCGTCGATACGCCCGATCCGTACACGGTGGTGGTCCACCTGGGAAAGCCCGCCCCGCTCTTTCTGCAGACCATCGCCCGCTCAGAGTGTGGCGGCACCGGCATCATGCATCCCGATTCGGTAGGCACCAACGGCAAGTTTCGCGCCCCTATCGGCACGGGCCCGTTCATGTTTGGCTCGTGGAAGCGGAATCAATACATCCAACTGCTGCGTTTCCCTGGGTACTCCTCCCTTCCGGGTGCACGCAACGGCAACGTCGGCGGTAAGCACGCGTTGCTCGACGAACTCCGCTTTCTTATCGTCCCGGATTCGTCGGCAGCGCGTGTGGCGCTACTGCGCGGCAGCATCGACGTGCTGGATAACATTGACGCTGCGGAGCTCGATAGCCTTCGGGGCAAGCCTGGTATCCGTGTTGAGCTGACGACTGCGATGGATAATTATGTCCTGCTTCTGCAGACCAACGATCCAGTGATGAAGGACGATCGATTACGCCAGGCGATCGCTCTCTGCATTGATACCGAAGGGCTCGCGCGCGTCGTTACCCACGGTACCGCGCGCCCGAATAACTCACCTGTCCCCAGCGTCAGCCCGTACTACAAAGCTACTGAGGCGGTCGTTCTCAAACCCGATATCGCTCGCGCACGAGAACTGGTAAAGGCCTCGACCTATCGTGGTCAGCCCATCAAGATAATTACGAACCGGCGCTATCCGCAGAACTTCGACGCCGCCGTTCTTGTCCAGGCCATGGTGCAGCCCGCGGGCATAAATATGGAAATCGAAACGCTCGACTGGGCCGGACAGCTGCAACGCTATGCACCGGGCAACTACCAGGTGATGGCGTTCGGGTTCTCAGCGCGGCTCGACCCGTCATTTAATTTCGCCACGTTTATCGGCGACAAGACGAAGGAACCGCGCAAGGTGTGGGATACACCGGAAGCGCGCGAGTTGCTCGCGAAGTCCCTGCAAACCGACGACCCGGCCGTACGTCAGCCTATCTTCGACGAGCTCGACCGCCTGTTTCGCCGCGATGTTCCGGCTATCATCTTTTACAATTCATCGCGCATTGCCGCGACACGCAGTAACGTCCTGGGCTACAAAGGCTGGGTTGCCAACGAGCAACGCTTTTGGGATGTCGGGCTGCAGTAATCAAACGAGAGTGGCAATTCGGCCAGAGGCTATTTTGTTGCCGGCTTGGAGACAGAATCGAAGTAGGCAAATGTTTCGCTCAACGCTTTCAGGCTCGCGGCCCGCGTAGCGTTCGGCGTAGCACCCAGCCATCCGTGGTTCGCCCCTTTCAGCCATAAGATCTTCACCGGAACACTCGCGCGATGGAGGGCTTCCTCCATCTCTGTCATCTCTTGTGGCGGAGCCGTTGTGTCCGCAGTGCCGTGCAGAAGGAACATTGGCGGAGTGCTCGCATTCACGTAGGTGCGCGGGTCGGCCCTACGCATGGCACTCGCACAACTATCCCCCTCACAGCGCAGGTAAGTCCGCACCATTGCCGGGTCGGCAATCGTCAGATCGTAGACTCCGTACCATCCGACCGCACGCTGCACGCAGTCAGAAACTGTCGCATCGTCCGACTTTGCATTTGCCATTTCCGCATGGGAGAGCCGTGCTGTCGAAGGTTGCGGCTCAAATTCAGTGACGCCGCACGTCGTTGCAGCGAGTATCGCCAATTGCGCGCCCGCAGATCCGCCCCAGACAAATACTCGTTGCGAATCGATCCCATACTGGT
>DASWCA010000482.1:0-4801 GCA_036390355.1 Acidobacteriaceae bacterium | reverse complement strand
TATGGATACGAGGTGCGGGATGCCAAGCCGTATTTCGAGGACATCCCGTCAGTGAAGTTGCCTGATGAAATGGTGAAATTGGCCGAGCACATCCTGGAGACCAAGTCAGGGCATTTCGATCCGGCTGAGTTTGAGGATCGCTATGAGAATGCGGTGGTGGAGATGCTGAAACAGAAGCAAGCAGGAATGCCAGTGAGGAAGGAAGCTCCAGTGGCCGCGCCTTCAACTGTCGTAAACCTGATGGATGCGCTGCGGCGATCCGTTCAGGCTGAGCGGCCGGCGGCGAAGAAGGGCAAGTCGACGGAGAAAGTCAGCCGGCAGTCAGGGAAGCGGAAGGCGGGTTGAATTGCCGGAGGAACTCTGGGAGAGAATGGGAGGCGTAATTCCTAGCCGTGAGTCGGGGCGAGATAGCGCAATGCACTGTAGTTCCAACGTCCCGACATACTTTCGACAATCTGCTCGCTAGAGAGAATTGGAACGCTGACACCAAGAACCCGTTCTGCATCATCCAACCACCAAGGAGCCCAGCATGCGTAATGTTATATTCACCGGCGCGGCAGTGGCCGCCCTGCTTGCAGGCGGCACGCTACTCGTCGGAGATGCCCAATCGGCAACCGGCAGCTTTGACGGCATCCGTGCGGCCGCTGATCGTCTCGGCATCCTGGAGGAGACGCAGTTCATATACGAGGGCAGGAGGCACTGCTTTTACCCCGACGGTTGGCACGGTCCGGGTTGGTACTGGTGCGGATATAATTTCCGGCGCGGTCTCGGATGGGGTGGGCCGGAGGGGTGGCGCGGCTGGCGATGGGGTGAAGAACGTCGTGAGGAACGGCGGGAGCGGCGCTTCGAGCGACGTTTCGACCGTTATTGAGCGAGACGATCCCCGCAAAAAGCTGGAGAAACTCCTCTCAGCGTGCGGATTTCGGTTGGTGGAAGTCTTCAACAAGGAGGAGGCTCAGGCCTTTCTTGCGGTCCGTGATGACCGATTTGCGGTTCTGGCGTTCCGGGGTTCGGAGACCCCCCTGGATCGGTGCACTGACTTAAATGCCAAACGCGTACCGCTCCCCGGAGTGGAGGGCGTCACGGTGCACCGCGGGTGTCGGGAATGTCAGCAATTTTGTGTAAGAGATTTCTGTGAAGGTGGATTTTGCGTTTCCGTACATGGAGCATGAGGCATCAGCGGCACGATGAGCCAGTTTGCTTGGCCGCACCGAGCAGTCAAGCCCCAAAGCCGCGTAGCGGCGCGCCGAAGGCGCGGGGCTTGACGGCGAAGGTGCGGGCCAAGCGATCATCGGCGTTGCCGTGGTGTCGGTGGTTCTCATCTTCGTGCCGTTCCCGGAAAGCGTTCGCCAAACTGAATAGCAAACTGGCTCATGGCGGCCGTCCATTCGATTCCTCGCCGCCAGCGCAGGCCGGCATTCTTGATCGCGAGATACAGCAGCTTCAGCGCCGCATCGTCGGTGGGAAAGCTGCCGCGGGTCTTGATGATCTTGCGCAGCGACCGATGCAGCGCCTCGACCGCGTTGGTGGTGTAGATCATCTTGCGGATGCCGGGGGCGAACGCGAAGAACGGCACGACATGGTCCCAGGCTCTTCGCCACGCCTGGGCGATCGCCGGATAGCGCTTGCCCCATTCGGCCTCGAACTCCTCGAGCCGAACCAGCGCCATATCGGCGTTCTCGGCCCGGTAAATCGCCTTGATGGCGGGCAGGATCGCCTTGCGGTCCTTCCAGGACACGAACGCCAGGCTGTTCCGGATCAGGTGCACGATGCAGGTCTGCACGATGGTCTGCGGAAACACCGACGTGATCGCCTCGGGAAAGCCTTTAAGCCCGTCGACGACCGCAATGAGCATGTCGTTGACGCCACGAGCCTTGAGCTCGTTGACCACCTTGAGCCAGAATTTGGCGCCTTCGGTGTGTTCGATCCAAAGCCCGAGAACGTCCTTTTCGCCGTCTGGATTGAGCGCAAGTGCCACATAGACGGCCTTGTTCTTGACGAGGCCTTCGTCCCGGATTTTGACCCGCAGCGCGTCGAAAAAGACCACCGGATACACCGGATCAAGCGGCCGGTTCTGCCACTCCCGGACTTCGTCGAGTACCGCATCGGTGACCCGGCTGATGAGGTCGGGCGAGACTTCGGCTCCATAGAGCTCGGCCAAATGGCCCTGGATCTCCCGCACCGTCATGCCGCGGGCGTAGAGGCTCAGAATCTTGTCGTCGAAGCCGTCGAACCGCCTCTGGCCCTTGGCGATCAGTTGCGGCTCGAAGCTGCCCGCCCGGTCGCGCGGCACCGCAATCTCGACCTCGCCGTCCTCGGTGAGGATCGTCTTCGCGCTCGCGCCGTTGCGGCTGTTGCCGCTGCCGCGGCCGGCCGGATCACCCTTCTCGTAACCCAGGTGTTCGGTCAGCTCCACTCCGAGCGCGCGCTCGATCAGCGCCCTCTTGAGCTGCTTAAAAAGCCCATCTTCCCCCGTCAGGTCCTCGGGCTTCTCATAGTTAGCAAGCAGTTGATCCAGCAGTTCCGGTGCAATCGTCATGTTGGTCGTCATGTGAGTCTCCCTTCAAAGGTAAACTCACAGAAACCTGCTTACACATTCTTTGTGACACCCTCAGTTCCCACGTCCCCTCATCCCCATTATACCGCCGAGCCCGAGCCGCTGATCCCGCTTACTCCATATCGTGTGCACAACAGCTCTATCTTCGGGCGCTCGTTCATCGGCACCACATAGATGCCATGGCTCTTGTACGCTTTGATGTTTAGGCGCTTTATGCCTCGTAACTCTGTTCGCAGACTTTCATCGGGGTCCCGTAGCGGGAGTGGTTGGAAATTGAAGGCGGCGTAATCTCCGGCTTGTCCAACAAGCGATTCCGGCGTTGGGACGCCGGTGGAGATCACGCCATGACGATCAATAGCACAAAGTCCTGCTTACCGCAGTCGGACACCGAGACGGCGGTCTACCTTTTCGACGACTGGTTTGATCCGATTGAAGCTGGCCTACGCGATCGGGTACGCGAGTTCATCCATGCCATGGTCGAGGGCGAGCTGGACCTGGCGCTGGCGCGTCCCCGGTACGGCCGCCGTGCGAGGCCGTCGAGCGAAGATGCCGAGCGCGCGGTCGGTGTGAGCGGTCACCGCCATGGCCACCGGTCGCGGTCGCTGTTGGGAACCTTCGGTCGAGTGGAGATCGAGGTGCCGCGCGCCCGACTGAACACCCCTGATGACAAGACGACGGAGTGGAAGAGCCAGGCGCTGCGGGCCTATCAGCGGCGCACGCTGGCCGCCGACGCCCTGATTGCGAGTACCTACCTCGCCGGCACCAATACACGCCGGGTGCGCCGCGCGCTCGCGGCCCTATTCGACGGCGCGGTCGGCAAGGACACGGTCAGCCGGGTGTGGCGCAAGGTGAAGAGCGACTGGGACGCGTGGAACGCCCGCTCACTCGCCGAAGAACCGATCGTGCGGCTGATTCTCGACGGCACGGCGGTGCGCGTTCGGCTCGACCGCAAAGCGACCTCCATCTCGCTGCTCGTCGTCATCGGCGTGCGCGCGGACGGCCAGAAGGTCCTGCTGGCGATCAAGAGCATGGGCGGCGAGAGTGCCGAGGCCTGGCGCACCGTCCTCGACGATCTCATCACGCGCGGCCTCAGACCGCCCGAGTTCCTCCTCGTCGACGGCGCGCCGGGGCTCGAGAAGGCGATTGCCGCCGTCTGGGACGGTGTGCCGGTCCAGCGGTGCAGGTTCACAAGCATCGCAATCTCCTCGCGCACGCGCCCGAGCGCCTGCACGACGAGGTCACCGCCGACTACACCGACATGATCTATGCGGCGACGCGTGAGGAGATCGAAGCGCGCCGCAAAGCTTTCATCCGCAAATGGCGGCTCAAGCACCGCGCCGTCGCCGACAGCCTGGAGGAAGCGGGCAATCGCCTGTTCACCTTCACTCGCCTGCCACCGAGCCAGTGGAGGAGCGCGCGCACCACAAACGCGATCGAACGCCTCCATGAGGAGTTCAAGCGACGCATCAAGACCCAGACCGTGCTGCCCTCAGCAGATACCGCTGCGATGCTGTTCTGGGCTCTGCTCGCATCAGGCCAGATCAACATGCGCAAGGTCGACGGCTGGCAGACGCTGGCCGCTAAACCCATTGATCAGCCGATTGACCTCGCCGCCTGATCCGATACCCTCAACTTACCGGAGATCGCGCCACATCGAATCCCAACCACATCCGCGACGCCACCGCCACGACGGCGCGCTTCGAGAGCGGAATCGCTATCTGCGTCGCCTGCGACCCTGGACCCCACAGAGTTGGTCGACGGTTGACATATTTTCGCCAGTGTCGATAACTATAAAGATACCATCGGCTGAAACTATGGCGGCGGGGATCTGTAGCCTCGCGAGAGGGCGTTGTGGCGGACCTTTTATGCGTTGCTGGGCAGAGAAATGCTCGGGAAAACGGCTGCGAGACCCTGATCGCGGGCAAAGTCGTAGAAGCTATCGGACCAATACGGAACGATCCGGCGATCGATGGCACGCTCACTGACATTTTGAGTGGCTTCCAGTTCCTTCCCAAGCCTTACGCCTTCGCTCGAGTCCATCGCGCCTCTAGCGGTATGTTGAATGAATTAGAGGAAATAGATTCCTGCAAGCCGTGTGCAAATTCAGAGAGTGTGTCGGAGCAGGCTGCTCCGGACAACTGGCTGGCCATCCGGTATGCAGCGAGGCTCTGACATGCACGGACCCCCACGATCGGATCTTGAGGCCTTTTACCCGCTGGCCGACAGCGCCAAGGTGATGATCTG
>DASWCA010000481.1:0-2015 GCA_036390355.1 Acidobacteriaceae bacterium | reverse complement strand
TGTTCCAGAAGAGTTGCCATAGAAGCTCCTTGTGCGCCGTGCGCGTCATTTCCATTCTACCAATTTGGCGCGGATGCGGTACTTTGGTAGCGGAAACCGAGGCGCGAAGGGCATATGAATCTCGTGTTGAACAAGATAGAGGGGATGGTCCTGCTGGCGGGGCTGAGCCTGACGCTCACGGCAGGAGCGGTGCCGCCAAAACCCCAGACCGTGGAGCAAACCTGGACGGCGCGCTGGATTCAGGCTCCCTGGAGCACGGAGCGGGATGGCGCGGAAGTGGACGGGAGCAAGCCGATGCCGGTCTTTCGGCGGGAGTTTGCGGTGCGGCAGAAGGTTACGAAGGCGACTCTGCGAATTGCCGGGCTGGGACAGTACGAGGGACGGATTGGGAGTAAAGGCGAGATGCATCTGGTGGCCCTGCACGGGCTGCACCAGGCGTGGACCGATTACAAGAAGACGGTCACCTTCGACACGTTCGACCTCACCAAAATGCTGACACCGGGGCAGCACGTGCTCAGCGTGATGCTGGGCAACGGCATGTACAACGTGCAGCGCACGAAGGGGCGATATACGAAGTTTGAAGGCAGCTTCGGCACACCGAAGTTGATTGCGGAACTGAGAGTGCGCTACGCGGACGGGAAGACTGAGACGATCAGGACGGACGCTACGTGGAAGGCTGCGAAGGGGCCGGTGGTGTTCAGTTCGACGTACGGCGGCGAGGACTTCGACGCGCGCAAGGAGCCGACCGGCTGGGACGAACCAGGATTCGACGATGCCGCTTGGTCTGCAGCGGCGGAGGTCGATAGTCCTGGTGGCTCATTGACGAAAGCGCTTGCACCGGATGTGCGCGAAGGGGACTTCCATGAGCCGGTGAAGGTGATGGAGGCGCCTGGAGTGACGGTCTACGATCTGGGGCAGAACTTTGCGGGAGTTCCTTTTGTTCGGATGCACGGGCCGGCTGGCGCGGTTTTGAAGCTGACACCGGGTGAGTTGCTGAAGGCGGATGGAACGGTGTCGCAGGGAAGTTCCGGCGGCCCAATGTGGTGGAGCTACACGCTGCGCGGCGATCCGAATCAGGAGATGTGGTCTCCGCAATTTGGATACTACGGATTCCGCTACATCCAGGCGGAGTGGGTGGGAGGCAGCGACGGGACAGCGCCCCCGGCGGGCAAGATTGAATCGCTTTCGGGAATGGAGTGGCATTCGGCGTCGCCGGTGGCGGGGAGTTTTGAGAGTTCGGACGAGACACTGAACGCAATTCACAAGCTGATTGTCAATGCCATGCACAACAACGAGGCGAGCCTCTTTACCGATTGTCCTCATCGGGAAAAGCTGGGCTGGCTGGAGGAGACCCATCTGGTGGCGCCGGGGCTTATGTTCAACAACGATCTTCGCGGTCTGTATGCGGCGACTGAGAAGAACATCGCCGACGCGCAGCATGCGGATGGCGGCGTCCCGACGATTGCGCCGCAATACACGACGTTCGGGCCCAGGTATCCGATCTTCGACGATTCTCCGGAGTGGGGTTCGGCGAGTGTGCTGGCGCCGTGGGCGGCGTACCGGTTCTATGGCGATCGCGGCGAGCTGGAGCGGAGCTATCCGGTGATGAAGGATTACGTGAAGTTTCTGGAGAGCAAGGCCGGCGCGGAAGGTGCTGGAGATGGAATTGTCGCGTACGGGCTGGGGGACTGGTACGACATCGGGCCGAAGCCGTCGGGTGTTTCGCAGGATACGTCGCTGGGAGTGACGGGGACGTTGATGCTCTACGAGGATGCGGTGGCGATGGGCAAGATCGCTGCGCTGCTGGGGCACACGGACGATGCGACGGCGTATGCGGCGCTGGCGGAGCGCGAGAAAGACGCATTCAACAGGAAGTTCTGGAATGCGGAGAAGGGCTACTACGACACAGGGAGCCAGACCGCCAGTGCAATGCCGTTGGCTCTCGGGATCGTGCCGGAGGAGCGGCGTGCGGCGGTTCTGGCGCATATCGTCGCAAACATTGAGGCGCACGACGA
>DASWCA010000480.1:0-1894 GCA_036390355.1 Acidobacteriaceae bacterium | reverse complement strand
ATGAACCGGCTCGTCTTTCTCGCGGTCATTCGCGAATCATAAACCGCCGGTCCTGCTCAAGGCGCTGCTCGCCGATCCGTACTTTCGCCGTCCGCCGCCGAAGAGCACGGGCCGCGATCATTTCGATCTCGGCTGGCTGCGCCGGTCCGGCGTCGGGCGGCACAAGGCCGAGGACGTGCAGGCAAGCTTGGCCGAACTGACGGCGCGCAGCATCGGCGACGCGATTGCGAAGTCCTGTCAAGGTGCGGAGGAAGTCTATTTGTGCGGCGGCGGGGTACGGAACACGGACCTCGTCAAGCGGATCGCCCGGGCGCTCACCGGTATCAGCGTCGCCTCGACGGAGCGGCTCGGAATTCATCCGGATTGGGTGGAGGCAACCGCCTTTGCCTGGCTTGCGCAACGCGCGCTGAAGCGCGAGACCGGCAATCTTCCCGAGGTCACCGGTGCAAAGGGAGCGCGGGTGCTGGGCGCGATTTACCCGGCCTGATTCGCGAAGAATACGCAATCGGGTAGGAGGCGCGGTTACCCGCGCCGTCCTCCCACACCACCGTACGTGCGGTTCCGCATACGGCGGTTCCTGTGATGAACGAGAGCGAACCGCGCATCTCGCGAGCTTGTCCCGTTTGCATGTCGCCCGGGCGCCAATAAGCACCGCAGCCGGTCTATAACGCTTCCGGCGTCACCTACCCAGGCCGTGGCCCCTCGGTTACCCGAGAGCTTCCGCCCTGTCGCCAATCGGAGAGCATGCATGACTTGCCACTCTACACAGGTTCGGCCCTTCGCCGCCTCGGTCGTGACGGCTACTGTGGCCTCTGCTGACTTCTGTCGCCCCCTCCATCGGCCTTGCAACCGTTGTAGCCCTTTCGGGCAGAGCGTCAGATCTCCCAGGGTAAGACGCGCGACCTTCGCTGCACATACCCGCCGCATTTACTTCCTTGCCTTCCGAATGGCTATCGGGCTTCGACCAGTATTGCTGCCTCGCCCAGTCAAGGCTGCCTCCTATGCGGTTTCTGTTCGTCGGGCCACAGCTTTGCCTACAGCTTCCTTCGGATTCCGCCTCGCGACGGACACCCTTGCTGTTCAGCTAACGGTTCCCACCATCAGGGTCCGTAGGGGACTTTCACCCCTAGGTCCATTCTCCCGCCACCACAGCGGGAGAATCAGCGCCAGTCAAGGCGCTTCGCGCCATGCCTGGCGCACAACAAAAAAGGCCGGAGCAATCCGGCCTTTTACACGACGCGTTGAGTGAAAAGAGCACGATTAGTTTGATCTGATGGGCGAATCAAGGTGAATATCTGTGGACTCACTTTCGGTAGGATTTGACAGGTTGACGCGCAAAACCGTACCGATGGACAATGGCGGGTAGCCGAGTTCATAAGAAAAGAACCGGTTGCAACTTGCGGTGTCATACCGCTGAATTAATCGACGAAAGGGACGGAATATGGGAGCCGGGATATTTCGGGTTTTTCTGATTCTCAATGTTGTTGCGCGTGCCGACTTGCCGCGCTCAAGAGGCGAACGGTATCGGCGCACTAAGAACAGCGTGGACTGGAAAGATCGTGTGAGAACATTGCTCGGATCTGCACCCGCTGCACCTTCTGGCGTTTCTGTTCTGCGTTTCCTTCCAGTCATTGGCGCAAAATCAATACTCCTTAACACCTGAGCAAGCATATGCGCATTGCGAGGCTGATCGAGCGGCGATAAATGGGCTCGCTGGGCGTCATTGGGCATGTGTCTACCATGCGACCCGTATCTGGCCGGCTCCTGCGCCAGGGCGCCTGAGCCCTCCAGCGATTGCGCGCGGATCGACAACAACGCTACGCTCCGTCGTCGATCCGCTGCCGATCTCAGACGTGCATCGAACAGAAGCAGCAAGACATGGAATACTGTTACC
>DASWCA010000479.1:0-3389 GCA_036390355.1 Acidobacteriaceae bacterium | reverse complement strand
AGGGCTGGAGATGAAGACCGAGATCGAGCGCGCACGGGAACAAGTGCAGAATCTGGAGTAGGAAAACTCTCTTGGACCTATTTGTGTGGGGTACGGAGATAATCAAATCCAATTTCGTCGCCATAGCGGATGCTCTGCCTTGCTCCGCGGCGCTCAAGAATGCCTTGGGCTGCCAATCCTTTGAGAATGCTCGTTATGTGCGTAAGGACAAGTTTGCGCTCGTTGCTGCCTAAGTCTGCCAACCGCGTTGTCAGCGCCGACTCCTTGATCACCCTACCCGCGGTCCACACAAACTTCCTTGACCGCTCGGCGTTTGCGATAACGTCAAGCACATCAGTTGCGGATTGAGGAAAGCCTGCAATCATCTGTGCAACTCTCTAGGCAACAATATAGATCAGTCAGCATTTACACTGCTTGTAACGCATGGCAGGCATTCTGTTTATCATTTCGGCGCCTTCTGGTTCGGGTAAGTCGACGCTGGTGGCGCACCTCCGGTCGCTGGTGGAGGGACTCGAATTTTCCATTTCGTACACAACGCGGGCGCCGCGCGGCTCGGAGACGGATGGCCGTGAGTATCACTTCACACAACGCGACGCCTTCGAGGGAATGGTCGAGCACGGCGAGTTCCTCGAATGGGCCGAGGTCTTCGGCAACTACTATGGGACGGCGGTCTCAGCGCTTGAGCATGCGCGTGCGACGGGCAAGGACCTCCTGCTCGACATTGATGTGCAGGGCGCGTTGCAGGTGATGCGGAAGCTGCCTGAGGCGGTCCCGATCTTCATCGTGCCGCCTAGCCCGAAGGTGCTCGAGATGCGGCTGCGCAACCGCAGCGAGGCCGAGCATATGGACTCGAAAGAGGTGATCGAGCGGCGGCTGATGCAGGCGCATGCCGAAGTGAAGCAGGTGTGGGACTACAAGTACGCGCTGGTCAACGATGTGCTCGACCAGGCCACCGCGGAGATGCGCGCGGTGGTGCTGTATGAGCGGGGCACGCGCGACGGGGTAACCACGGTTGCGGAAAGTTGCCTGACGAAGGCGCGCTCGCCGCGGTTGCGAGCAGCGCTCAAAAGTTTCGGGGTTGAGTGACAAGACTCAACCGGCTGAGCGCTCGTTGGAAACAGAGGGCTTAGAACACGGCTAAGGCAAGCCCGCGGCCCTGCAACACGGTGCTCTTGTGCGCCGAGATTTCATCCAGTTTTCCGGTGGGACAAACGCCGCGGAATGGAGTAAATTTAGTTCATCCCCGAGGTGCTAACGATGTCGACTGAGAATCCTCTCCACAACAAGTACAGCCTTGTGAAGGGCGCAGCTCGCCGGGCCCGCCAGTTGCAGTCGGGCGCGCTTCCTTTGATGGCCACGAAGAGCATGAAAGCCTGCCGCGTTGCTCAGGACGAAATTATCCAGGGCCGCGTGACATTCGTCGTCAGCCCGCATGTTCCGAAGGACATCGCATCGCTCGAGCCGGAACTGTAGAGACGGATGCAGGGCGAAGCCGGACCGCAACTGCGCGCGTGGGTAGACTATTTCCGCGATCTCGGCGTTCATGACTTCTATCGCCGCGGCGAGCCGACGCTTCAGCAGGCGGTCGAAGCTGACGCCATCCTTCCTGATATCACCGCGGTGGAGAGCCCCAAGGATCTCCCGCAGAATGCCCCTCCCGTGCCGCCGAGTCCAACAACTGCATCCATGCCTCCGTCCCTGAAGCTGGTCTCGTTCAACAATCTTGCCCCACTGCCCGCAGCGGCGATTCCCGCAGCCGACCGGCCGGCGGCACTGCGCGCGATTCAGGACGAGATTGGCGACTGCACGCGCTGCCCGCTGGCCTATGCGGGGCGTCACACGATCGTCTTTGGCGATGGCTCCCCCACAGCCCGGCTGATGTTCGTGGGAGAAGGCCCAGGGGCGGACGAAGACGCGCAAGGCATTCCCTTCGTCGGCAAAGCGGGACAGTTGCTGAACAACATGATTGCGGCGATGGGGCTTGCGCGGTCTGAGGTCTATATCGCGAACATCGTCAAGTGCCGGCCGCCCGGCAATCGCGTGCCTGAACCGGTGGAGGCGAATACCTGTTCGCAGTTTCTGCTGCACCAAATCGACATCGTGCGGCCTGAAGTGATTGTGGCGCTGGGGGCGACCGCCGCAATCTATCTGCTCGGGGTGAAGCAGTCGCTCAGCTCGCTGCGCGGCCGCTGGCACACGTGTCGCGGAGCAAAGCTTGCGGTAACGTATCACCCGGCCTTTCTGCTGCGCGACCCACGGCAGAAAGCGGAGGCGTGGAAGGACCTGCAGATGGCGATGGCGGAGTTGGGGCTGAAGGCGCCGGCGAAGAAGAGTTGAGGGCTGTGCGGTACCGAAGTCAATACCGGCGCGGGGCGATTGGCGCGATATTATTGGACTCGGGAGAATACAAATGAGTTCTGCACGCAAACTGAAGGGTGCGCCAGCTTCCAGAACGGAGTTTGACTCATTTCGTGAACTTCAGGCTCGGTTGCTGAAGGGTGCAGGCGAGAGAATTCATGCCGATGTACAGGAAGCCCAGCGCAGGGGGTTGATCGACGCTACGGGCAAGCGAACTTCTCGAGAATTGCCCGAAGACATGCTGCCTTGCGCCAAGCGGGATTTTGGCGGGTAGGTGCAGCCGGAGTTCTATATCGTTGCCGGTGCGCCCGGGACTGGTAAATCGCGCGCGTTTCCCGTGTCGGGTTTCGGAGTTGATTTCTTCAACGCCGACGACCGTGCGGCAGAACTTAACGGCGGTTCCTATCGCGGCATCTCGCTAGAGTTGCGTGCCCAGGTCAATCTGGAATTTGAGGCTTTCATCCAATCGCATATCGAACAGCGCAGCAGCCTCGCGATTGAGACGACGTTGCGCTCCGGGATCACGTTCGATCAGATTATCGCTGCAAAGATGCGGGGTTTCAGGGTGACCATGCTGTACATCGGCACGGAGGATCCAGAGCTGAACCTAGACCGGATCGCAGTTCGTTGGAGTCTTGGGTACCATGCAGCACCGCGCGAAGTCCTCATGGCAATTCACGCGCAAAGCTTGGCGAATTTGCGCATTGCCTGTGAGAAGGCGTTCCTCGGCTTCCTTCGGCTGATCCTTTTTGACAATACGCGTTTCGATCGGACACCCATCCCCGTATGCGAGATAGGGTACAGGGCAATGAGGGAATTGGCGCAACCACTACCTCGGTGGGCCGAGCGGGTGCTTCGTGAATCCGATTTCCGTTACCCTCCTCAAAGTTCGTGGGAGGGTGAATGAACATGCCTGGCAAGGGCCCTCGTTGAGAGACTGACAGCAGACTTTCCGGGCATTCCTTTTTGTCCTATGCGATAGGCGTGCCGGCGGCTTTGTAGATGGACTCGATGGCCAGCAGGTCGTGGAG